>JBOGJY010000112.1:0-3759 GCA_050745325.1 Terriglobia bacterium | reverse complement strand
AGCCAGGCCGGGGAAGATGAAACACGAAAAGCATTCTCGACGCAGGCGACGTATGCGGGCTATCTGCGCAAATGGATTCTTCCACGCTGGCGGTCATACAGACTCGCGGACGTGAAGGCAGTCCAGGTTGAACAGTGGCTCAAGTCATTGCCGGTTTCGAGAGGAACGAAGGCAAAAATACGGAACATCATGAGTGGTCTTTATAGCCACGCGCAACGCTGGGAGTGGGTCTCCACCAATCCCATTGCGAGCGCCAAGCGGTCCCGGGTTCCCACAGTCCTCACGCCTGAACAACTGAAAGATTTTCTAACGAATCTGGCAGACCCGTCCAAGACGGCAGTCCTGTTGGGTGCGTTGACGGGCTTGCGTGTTGGCGAGCTGTTGGGCCTCAAGTGGTCCGACATTGATTTTGAGCGATTGGAAATCAGTGTCGTCCGCGACGTGGTCAAGCAGCGGATCGAGCGTTGTAAAACGGAGGCATCGAAAAAACCGATTCCGATCGATGCAGAGTTGGCGGAAACGCTGTGGTCCTGGCGGCTTCGCTGCCCCTACAACCAGCCGGAGGATTGGGTCTTCAGCAGTCCTCAAAGGAAGGGCAAGCAGCCGTACTGGCCAAGCTCGCTTTTCCGGGTCGCGTTGCAGCCGGCCCTCAAGGCCGCAGGCATCACGGAACCGGTCGGCTGGCACACCTTGCGGCATACTTTCGGAACGTTGATGAAGGCGAACGGGGAGGATGTGAAGACGATTCAGGAACTTCTTCGCCATGCCAACTTCAAAGTGACGATGGATGTGTACGCGCAGGCGGTCACGGATGTGAAGCGCACCGCGCACAGCCGGGTAGCGCGCCAGATCATGGGACCGATAGGAGAAAAAGACGATGAGTAAGAAGAGTCGATTTTCCTTATCGAACCCTTTCAAACCCTCATAATTGCACAACTTGTTTTGCTAACTCATTTGTTTTGTTGGCGTCCCCGGCGGGATTCGAACCCGCGTTACCGCCGTGAAAGGGCGATGTCCTAGGCCGGGCTAGACGACGGGGACGGTAGGTCTTCTCGGAAGCCGCGCTCGCGAAGCGAACCGCCGGTCACGCGGCATCGCGGTGGGATCAAGTCGGCGCCAGGTGAGCGCAACGCAACAACCATCCTATCAGCGAGCTTTGGAGAGTGTCAATCAGAAGAGGCTCAATCGCACTTGGCAAAGAGTGTGTTCAGGTAATTGGTGGACCTGGGGAGGTTCGAACTCCCGACCCCCTGGTTGCAAACCAGGTGCTCTCCCAACTGAGCTACAGGCCCGAATGCGCTTCATCTATGTTGAGGGAAGACTATGGTGGGCGTCAAGCGCGCGCTATTCGCGTTGCGCCTCGCCGGCAAGCTGCTTGAGCTGCAAGTAGACTTGCCCGGTCTGGCGCCTAGCTTCATCGATGCTACGCGAGCAATCGATCACGAAACCGGCCCGGCGGCGTTTCTCTTCCGCCGGCATCTGAGCGGCGACTCTTGCCGCGGCTTCCTCGCGGGAAAGGCCCGCCTTCGCCTTCAACCGCTCAATCTGCTGGTCTGGCTCGCACCAGGCTACGATGATCCCGTTGAAGCGCCCTTCGATGCCGGCTTCGTAGATGAGCGCCGCTTCCACAACGATTACGGCGGTAGGGTCTTCACGACGAGCCTGCTGTGCGAGTTCCTCCTGCCTGGCGATAATCCGCGGGTGCACGATGGCATTCAGAGCCAGGCGCTTCGCGGGATCGGCAAACACAATCCGGCCGAGGAGTTTGCGGTCGATTTCTCCGGAGGTGTCCAGCACTCCTTCGCCAAACTGCCGGACGACTTCATCGAAAGCCGGTCCGGGCTGCCGCAACACCTCGTGGCCGATGCGATCGGCGTCAATGATCTTTGCGCCCAGCGCGGCGAAGGTTGCGGCAACGGTACTCTTGCCGGAGGCGATTCCGCCAGTTAGACCAAAAAGACCGGAACATCGGAAGCAAGTCATTCTATTTTAGATTTTAGGCTTGTGACTGTTGAACGCCACCTCGACGCAGACGCGCGGCGCGCACGGTATTCGACATCAGCATGGCGATGGTCAAAGGGCCAACTCCACCGGGCACGGGCGTGTACGCCGCGGCCTTTTCATACGCGTCTTTGGGTAGAACGTCGCCCACGAGGATTGATCCTTTGGCAGCGAGTTGCTCAAGCGGCTCTAGAGGCTCGCGGAACACGGCGCGGACTTCCTCGGGTGTGGTCAGCCGCGTCGTGCCCACATCGATTACAGTCGCGCCCGGCTTGATGAAGTCCCAGGTTACCAAGCCCGGTTTGCCGATGGCGGCCACCAGGATGTCGGCTTCGCGGGCCACATTGGCGAGATTCGCGGTTTGAGAATGGCAAATCGTGACAGTTGCGTTCCGGCGCAGCAGCAGCAGGGCCACGGGTTTGCCTACCATGTCGCTGCGGCCAATCACGACGGCTCGCGCCCCCTGAATGGGAATCCCGCTGCGATCGAGAATCTGAATAATGCCGGCGGGCGTGCAGGGAACAATACCCGGGCCGCCGCTCATCAGATTGCCGGCGCTGAGAGGGTGCAATCCGTCCACGTCTTTCGCCGGGTCGATGGCCAGCAGAACGCGTTTGGTGTCCACCTGGGGCGGGAGGGGAAGCTGCACCAGAATCCCATCGATATCGTTGCGCGCGTTCAGGCCGCTCACAATATCCAGGATCTCGTCTGTGCTGGCGGTTGCCGGGAGATGGCTGAGATCGCTGTAAAGGCCAAGGGCCTCGCACGTCTTCACTTTGCTGCGGACGTAAACCTGCGAAGCCGGGTTCTCGCCCACCAGCACCGCCGCGAGTCCGGGAACAACGCCGCGTGACTTCATCTCATCTATTTCGATTGTCAACTCTGTCTTAATCGATGCGGCAATCACGTTGCCGTTAAGAATGCGGGCGGACATAGGCTGCGCCTCCTTGGGCGGCGTGAGGATCGTTTCTGAGCCGGCTGGGACTCGAACCCAGAACCCCTGCCTTAAAAGGGCAGTGCTCTACCATTGAGCTACCGGCCCACATCCCACTAAACAAAAGACTTATGCGATTTTCCAGAACCGCAGTTTTGCTTGGTGTCAGTTGGTCTTTCAGCGCCAGTTGACACGGCCACGGCAAAGGAATCCAGTTCCCCGAACGGCAGCTAGCTTATTGGCGGGTGCTAAGTGGGCATATCGCATTGTCATCTGGATTGTAGCATGGCCCGTTTGATCGGCAACCGCCCGGAATGGGACTCCCTTCATGACCAACCGGCTGGCGAAGGTGTGACGGCAATCATGCCATGTGAAGTCTTTTATCCCAGCTTCCCTGATGGTATCTTCAAACCAATGGTTAGGGGCAAGCAGGGGCCTTCCTGTGCGTTGAAACCACGCGCCACAACGTCTCCAAAGCCCTGCCAGAAACATTATTTTAGTCCAACTTTCCGAAACCTCAAAATACGATGGCAACACATACATGGAGACAGTTAACGGAAAGTGAAGTAACGGAATGGAAAGCGATGGAGCGTCGTCGGTAAGGTGAAGGGAAGCGGCGCGAGCCGGGTGAGGGGGGAATGGGCCGGTAGCGCATCTATGCGGTCATCGTACTTTTGCTGGCGCGGTTCCGAGGCGCGAATCTTCGCCGCGTCCCCCACCGCCAGTTCGTGCCCCAACTCGCTCATCAATTCAGCAAACCACAGCGTTTAACCCGTGGTCTCGATCCCCACCAGCGCCGGCTCGGGCAGGTTCGCATAGAACGT
>JBOGJY010000111.1:0-1856 GCA_050745325.1 Terriglobia bacterium | reverse complement strand
TGAGGAAGTCGCGCTTGGGAGAGACTTGGTTCAAGCGGACATCGGCGGCCCAGTTCTACAAGCTCATCCGCTGGCTTTCGGGAATCGAAATCCCTGAGAATGCGGGCGACTTCCGGCTGCTCGACCGTCAGGCCGTGGATGTTTTGCGTGAGATGCCGGAGCAGCACCGCTTTGTGCGCGGGCTGGTTACCTGGGTGGGATTCGACCAGACCGGGGTGGAATTCGAGCGCCAGCCACGCTTTGCCGGAGAGACGAAGTACCCATTGAAGAAAATGCTGCGTCTCGCGGTGGATTCAAGCGTTTCGTTTTCAATTTTGCCCCTCCGCTTTGCCACCTTGATTGGCGCCATCTCAGCGCTCTTTTGCTTCATCGTGCTCGTCTGGACGCTCTTTGAGAAAATATTTTTGCACATTACGCTCCAGGGATGGGCATCACTGATGACGGCTATTCTTTTCGTGGGCAGCGCCCAGCTGCTTACCATCGGCATCCTGGGCGAGTACATTGGACGAAGCTTTCAGGAAGCGAAGCGGAGGCCGCTTTACATTGTTAAAGAACGGGTTGGATTTGGCAAAGCGCAGGGCGGTTTGAGACCAGGCAATCGTCCGCTGGATTCCGCCGCATTACATGACCGGTCTGATGTGCAAATTCATCGATTCTGATTGAAATTAGGAGGACCCGTGCCAGATACGAAAAATATAGATTTGCATACTCGGGAAGCTATCTTTCATGACGAATGGGCGCGGAGTACAGACCTTGAGAAGATCAGGGTTCGCGAATGCTTCGAGTGCCCCACCGCACTAGAAAACAGGTTTATTATCAAGCAGATGGGGCCGATAGGCGGGAAGAAAATCCTGGACGTGGGCGCGGGCTTGGGAGAGTCATCGGTCTATTTTGCGCTCCAGGGTGCGGAAGTCACCACGGTGGATGTCTCGCCGGGCATGGTGGAGACGGCCCTCCGGCTCGCTGGACAATACGGCGTAAAACTCGAGGGGATTGTGTCGGCGGGTGAAGATCTCCGTTTGCCGAGCCAACGTTTCGACATCGTCTACCTTGCTAATACGATTCACCACGTTCAGAATCGTGATCTGTTGTTTGAACAGGTGAGGAGCGCGTTGAAACCAGGGGGTGAGTTCTTCTCCTGGGACCCGATTGCTTACAACCCGGTTATCGAAATATACCGGCGGATGGCCACCACGAAGCGAACCCCGGATGAGTCGCCGCTTACTCTTGCCGACCTCAAATTAGCCAGGAAATACTTTGCCCGCGTTCAGCATCGGGAGTTCTGGATTTCGACCCTCGCGCTTTTTGTGAAATACTACCTGATAGATGGGGTTCATCCGAACGCGGACCGGTATTGGAAGAGAATTCTAGAAGAGACGCCGCGGCGCCTTTGGTGGTGGCTGCCCCTACGGTCGTTGGACTCACTCCTTACGCGCTTGCCGGGGGTTCGGTGGCTGGCTTGGAACATGGTCATGTGGGGTCAAAAAGCGGTTTGAGGGAATGAAGGCGTGGACGGGTGGCGTCTCAGTTTCGAGCTGGAATGGGTGTAGCGCCGGGCTTCAGAATCCGGGGGGCAACTATGGTTGTAGCGGCGGCGTCCCCGCCGCCGTTTTTTAATCGTAAAGACCGGCGGCCAGAGGCCGCCGCTACAAATTGCGCCATGAATCGTTCTGATGAAAATAAAGTGTCTCATCTGTCTCATTCGTCTCCAAAAGATCAGAGCCGGGGGGTAGAATAAAAAGACGGGGGCAAGAGTCAAGGGACAAGGGATAAGGGAAAAAGCAAGGGTCCCGGACTCGCTTCTCGACCCTTGTCCCTTGACTCTCGTCCCTCGTCTCACGACGAAAGGGCCGCCC
>JBOGJY010000110.1:0-3093 GCA_050745325.1 Terriglobia bacterium | reverse complement strand
GCCGCCGCGTGAGCGAGCAGAAGCGCCGCGAGAAGCGGGAAATTGCCGGTTGGTTCAGGGTGTGGCTGGAGAATCCCGACATCTTTTTTGACTGGCTGGCTCTGCGCAAGCAGACAGAAGAGTTTCAGGGGATGTTCGGCAACGGATCAGGTTCAAATGCGAGATAAGATGCGGGCCGGACTCAGCCACTGCAAACTTTTCTTACGAATTCAATTTTCGTAAAATTGTCTTTTGAATGGCCGGGGGACTCCGTGGAGGCCAATGGGTTCCTCTACCGCTTATTCAGAACTCGGCCCAAGAGTATTTTTTGTTTTGTTTGCATAAGTTCTTCTTTGTGGTCTTCCAATGCTATAAGCAGTTGGGCATGACTAAGATTTTGTGTAGAGCTATCTCGCCATTTGTTAAGTGAGCCAGAATATACCAATTGTCTACTCTTAAACACGGACGTTACTTGTTGCATGTGTTGGTCTAACTGAGTTCTCAAACGTGAGCAATCTTCCGTTGAGTTTGAGAATGGATAAAACACTAGGCTCGGACCCGTATGTATTAGAACGCGAGCAGATCGATAGATGCATTCCGACCCCTGAATTAGCAAGGTAAACGGTTCTGCAAGCCGTTGCAGATCGGCATCTCTCCAAGTCAAATATCCAGCAATTAGAAGACTGACCAACCCGAAAGCGCACAAAGCTAAGAGATAAGCACGATCTCCGAAGAAGGCTCCGATCGCACCTAATATCAGTGAGGCTATTCCTAACATGGCCGCCTCCCAGTGTTTCCTAAGACCGCGCATATAAAGCCTGCCTGTCTGAATGCGGCTAGCTCCAGGTAGTGGCATGGCAATTCTCCTTTACGGAGAATTGTGCTATCTCCCCTAAATCTAAATCAAGGGAACAATCATAACTGTAGGCTCTTGCTATTCGCTTTCCCTTCGCCTATCATTAGCAAAAAGACGGACAAGGGTCGGGAACCGGGCCCGCGGAGGAAACAGAAATGGCGCTTACACGACGGCAAAAGCAAGTCTTGGATTTTCTGGCGGAGTTTATCACCCGGCGCGGTTACTCGCCGAGCTTCGGGGAAATTGGCGAGTCACTTGGTCTTTCGTCGGTGGCCACCGTCCACAAACACGTCGAAAATTTGGAGAGGAAGGGCTTTATCAAGCGCGGCTACAACCGGAGCCGGTCTATCGATGTCGTGGCCATGCCGGGGCCGGTACCCTTCACCAAAACCCCTGTTCATGCCTCATCGCGTAAGCTGGTGGTCCTGGGCGCCGCAGACCGGGCGCCAGACGAGGGCGTCCCCAAATTTGAATTTCCCCTCCTCGGCCTGATTGCTGCGGGTTATCCGGTGGAAGCTCTTCCGACCGCCGAAACGTTTTCGTTAGGTGATTTCGCCAAGGGCGGCGGCGATATCTTTGTGCTCAAGGTCAAGGGCGACTCGATGATTGACGACCATATTTGTGATGGCGATTACATTCTAGTCGAGCGTTCGAGCCAGGCGGCTAACGGTGAAATTGTGGTGGCGCTGATTGACGGCACAGACGCCACGCTGAAGCGGTTCTTCCGCGAATCGAATGGGAAGGTGCGGCTGCAACCCGCCAACTCGCAGATGGACCCCATCGTTCTTCCGGCCCGGAGCGTTCGCGTCCAGGGGCGCGTGATTGGGGTGCTGAGGAAATACTAGCAGGGTGTTGCCCAATAGGAACCCCATGTGGGGTTGGACCCACGGGCGATTTATACCGAATAATCCTTCGCCACGCGGGCGGTGTTGGCATGGATTTGAACTGTGTCTTCCACACGCCGCGCGTAGCCGCCCGCCAGCGTGACCGCCACCGGAATGTTTTTCGATCGCGCCTTTTCGAACACCATGCGGTCCCGCCGCGCGAGACCGTCGAAACTCAGCTTGAGCCCGCCTAACTGATCCTCGCGGTACGGGTCCGCCCCCGCAATATAGAAAATAATGCCGGGGTGGAACTTGCCGAGAGACTTATCCAGACCCTCTTCGAGCGCCGCCAGATACTCTTCATCCTCCGCGCCGTCTTCCAGGTTCACGTCCAAATCGCCCGGCGGCTTATAAGGGGGATAATTCCTTTCCTGATGGATCGAGAAAGTAAACACGGTGGGATCGTCCCGGAAAATGAAGGCCGTACCGTTCCCCTGGTGAACGTCGCAATCCACCGTCATCGCCGTGCCGATCACCTGATCGGCTTGCAGGCGGCGGATGGCCACCGCTACGTCATGAATCACGCAGAAGCCTTCTCCGTGGCCGGGAAACGCGTGATGAAATCCGCCGCCCACGTTCATCGCCGCGCCGTCTTCCATTGCCCGCCGCCCCGCGAGTGTTGAGCCGCCAGCGGCCAGCCAGTTGGCGTTCACCAGTTGGGGCGAGTAGGGTACCTCCATCGCCAGGATTTCCTGGTAAGAAAGCGTCCCTTCCTTAAGCTTCCGGATGTACTCCTGGGTGTGCACGCGCGCAATATCTTCATCGGGGGCAGGCTCAGGATCGAGGATGTCACGCGCGCTCACGACTCCCTCACGGACTAGCTTTTCCTGAGTCAGCTTATATTTAACCGATTGGAACACATGCTCACCCAGGTTCAGATCGTATTGATCGGAATATATGAGTTTCATAAAATAGCAATGAGAAACCTTGCTCCGAAATCCGCAAATTTTGTATATTTCCCCGTTCTCTCCGGTCATTTTCTAATCTTTGGGGCAGCCGCTTTGTAGCGCAGAATTGTTTTGTAACTCTGCGGTTTTTCAGCGGTCCCAACCAAAAGCCGCAGAGTTTTAATGGCAAAACTCTGCGCTACACAGTCTGGGCGCTATCAGCTTGGGACGCAGCAAGCAGCGCCCCATCAAAGCCTATCACAGAGCATTGAGAATTTTGAGACAAATGGGATAAACGAGACGCCTTTTTCCGAACCGGCGGCGCCTATTCTCAACGCCGGAGTTCGGAAAGGGCTAGGATGCAATAGCCTCCAGGGACGAGGAAGATCAGAAGCCATTCGGGGGCGGACCCGGGAGGTCTCGGAAATTTCGCAAGGCTCAAATGGGTGACACCAGGTACCGGCTGCTAGAATCTAATTTAGGTGCG
>JBOGJY010000109.1:0-5468 GCA_050745325.1 Terriglobia bacterium | reverse complement strand
ATGTCGTGTTCCTTCTAACCTTATGCTGTACCCGAATCGACACTCGTTGCTTGTCGGCCCGGACGTGTTAGGAACTGAGGTGCTGAAAGCTGACCGCCTCAAAGGCGGTGGGATTAAACCTGGCACGTTGAACTAAAGCAGAAGCTCCTATATCAGATATTGAATCCGCTCCCAGCGCGCGTGCGATAACGAGCCGAAAAGTTATCGCCATAATCCAAAACGTTATTGGACGCGGCGGGTGAAGTGCGCCTATGTTCACCGCATATCGCAGCTCTTTACGAGTTGTTGGAGGTGCCAATGTCCACTTCAATGAAGCTTCGCAGTTTCCGTCGGCTATCACGCAAGAATTGTCGCTGCAATTGGTGGCCGATCCTTCCGATACTTGCCCTTCCTCTCATCTTTCCACTGGCCGCCTATGCACAAGTGGGCGGCTCACCCTTCGACACTGGCTTCACCGCTCTGCAAACCCTCTTCACTGGAACTGTTGCCAAAGTCGCAAGCCTGATTGCAATTGTGATCGGCGGCTACGGCTTTGCTCATGGAGAACCCGGCGCAAAGAAGGTGCTCGCCGGTGTCGCCGCCGGAACCGGTATTGCCGTTCTCGCTGTGAACGTCTTGAGTTGGCTTTGGGGTGTGTAAGCGCATCTCGCCCGTCCCACTCTCAACCTTCCATCGCAGCAACCACAACGAGGGGCTTATGACAGCCGTGAAGCCGCAAACTAAACGAGTCAATCGGATATTCAAGAGCCTGCATAAACCCCTCACCTATCTGGGGGTTGAACGAACCCTGTTCTACTTTGTATGTGTGGGCGCAGTGGGCGCGTTCAATCTCTTCAATTCCATTCTTGCCGGCATCGCCGTCTTCATCGGCGGATTCGCCTTCGGTCATTGGACGACGAACAGCGATCAAGCGTTTCTCCGCATCCTTGCAAAATCCGAGAAGTACAAACTCCGCTACGATGCTGCGAAGCAGAGCGTTCCGCGCGTGGAGGTGGTCTGATGCTGCGCCTCGATACGATCGTCAAGCCTTGGAAGGAAGCGGCTGCACTCAATGACAACATCAATCTTTATGGCTTCTGGAACGAAACCACTTTCCTCACCAAAAGCGGCGACCTTGGAATGGTGCTGTACATCCCCGGCGTGGACTACGAGAGCCTGGATCGTGCCGAGCAGGAATATGCAGTCAAGCGGCTGGAGGCGGCGCTCAAAGCTTTTGGTCCCGGGTTCCACGTCTACCAATATCTGTTCAAATCGAACCGGCCAGACATACCGTTCGCCAAGTATGACGATCCGGTTGTGGAGGCGGCCATCGAGCAACGGTGCAAGTGTTTTGAAGCGAAGCGCGATCATCTCTACCAGGTTGAAATCTTCTACTCCATCGCGCTCGAAGGCGCTCGGTCCAAGGCTGGCGTGGGAGTGGCACTCGCCCGGTTGTTCCATGATCCGGCTGGGGCGGTTGGCGAACTGAAGACACAGTTTACAAATAATCGCAGAAAACGCTTCTGCGTTCGCAGATCGAGTCAGATCTGGCACGGCTTGAGCAGCAGGTGCAGGCGTTCTCTTTGGTAGCCCGTTTAAAGTCCAGAGGCCAGGATCGCCCCTGAGTCCATGTGCCTGCAATTGAATTGCCGTCTGCACTTACGTTCCCCTCATATCGACCGTGGATGAGATCGATGGAAAAAATGAGGGTTGAATCATGAAGCGTGATGGATGTAACTGGAATGCCTTCTGGCGTCTGGTCAATGGCGTAAAAGGTGGCCTTCCAACCGCCAACGTCGGATTTGTTAATCTTGACAACACTGCGAAGTCCACCGCCAGCGCTGAGAGTGCCTTGCCAGGCACCGGAAATGCCCTGGGCACGAAGCGGGCAGGGCGAAAGGGCGACAAACGTCAGCAACAGGGCAACCATCTTCATTTGCAATCTCCCATGTCGAACCGGTCATACCCTATGTAGCACACTACTATTAATGTGTAAAGTAGTTCTCTACATAGGGTAGAATCCCATTGCATGGCAATTGAGCCAAAACTCTCGCATACCGCAGCCATTATTCTCTACGCTATTCATGCTGGCCATATCTACGGCTTCAGTGTGATGGAGATGACGGGGCTTCCCAGCGGAACGGTGTATCCGGCGATGCGGCGTCTGGAACGAGACGACTTGATTGTCTCTCGGTGGGAACAACAGTCCGTTGCGGATGCTGAGCAACGGCCATTGCGAAAATATTACAAACTCACGCGGAATGGCAGGGCAACACTTCAGGTCCTGCACAAACGGTATCCGCTCCTCGCTAAGTTGATTCCGGTGCCGGAGGAAGAGAACGCATGAGGATACGGCGCATCGCCCACTCTCTTTCTATGTCGCGCGCCATCTTGCGGGCTGCCGCTTTCCTTGTGCCAGCGCAGCGGCGCGATGAGTGGTTTGCAGAGTGGCGATCGGAGCTTTGGTATGTCTGGCATAAACGCAACGGGAAACCTAGTGATTCGGACCAAGGAGAACAAGTCAAAGGAGATGTGATCGCTTTTTGCCTGGGTGTGTTCAAGGATGTGTTCTGGCTCAGGCGCAACGATTCGTGCTTAATCATTCGTCGCGTCTTTCGGCTCGGATCGCCATCACGGTGTGTATTTGTCTTAACCGCTTTGGCGGTTATCAGTCTATCGCTTGCGTTTTACCTGCCTGGCACCCGCAAAGCAATCCTGCCCTCTCCGTATCGAGATGCGGACAGTCTGGCAATGATTTCGCGCAGCGGATATTCATGGGCGCCGTTCCCGACAGTTCAGTTCTCTGAATACCAACCGGGGATAAAAACCACGGGACACCTGTTTACCGGGATCGCCTTTTACGAGCCAATCCTTAAGCGCGTGCGCATTGAGCGGCGGCATCAGGTGGCAGAACTGTCCATCGCCAGAGCAAGTAATAATCTATTCGAGTTGCTACAGGTACCGACTGGATATAGTGTGTCAACGCCAGCCAATCGCAAAGACACGGCAGAATTGATCCTGAGCCGCGAAGCGTGGCGTAAGTACTTTGGTGGGAACCCTCAGATAATCGGGCATGTTCTCAGCGTGGCTGGACAGCAGGTTCTTGTTGCTGGCGTAATTGCAGAAGATTCCTAGCGTCTTCCAGGACATGTGGATGCGGGGCTTCTTGAGGATCAACAGCAAATGGCCACCCTGCCACCAGACACCGTAGGATTCGTACTCGCCAACGTAACTACCTCTGACTTTACCATTCCGCCTAATGGACAATTCCATATAACGGTGACGACGGCTGATGGCGGCAAGGACCGCTACGGATGCCTGACCCTGGCCAAGCAAAGCCCACAATCATTCTCTCTTTTTCTCTTTGCGCTCGCGCTTGCTTGTCTGTCCTTACCGGCAACGACAGCCCTACCGCTTGGGGAATATCCCGCGAATAGCAAACAGCTTCTCTGGACAACAAGAACACGCCGATGGATCTTCCTCTTAACGAAGATTGCGCTGATCGTACCCATTGTTTATTTCGTGTCGATCGATCTGGCATATTTCAGCGGTTCGATGAATCCTGTGTACTCCCGATATATTCAGTTGGGACGTCCTTTCCGGCATTTCTCTTCACGTTTCGTTGGGCCTTGCGGGATCAGCGGAAGCGTTGCCCGGTGTGCCTTCGTTTGCTTAGCAATCCGGCCCACGTCGGACAATCTTCGCGAAATGTTCTGGCCTGGAATGGCACGGAACTTATCTGCGTTCAAGGACACGGGTTGCTGCATGTTCCCGATATTTCAACCAGTTGGTTCAGTACGCAACGCTGGCTATATTTGGACCCTTCCTGGAGCGGCCTTTTTTCGGATGCTTAATCTAAGAACCCTTTGAATTCTACTTATGAACAAAGGGACAAATAGGTGTCATACGAATCGGCAGTATTCAGATAATTCGCGTCATCGGGAGAATTTCATGACTCTCGTCCCACGATTTCGGCGATCGGTTCTCCTCATGCTGGTTGCATGTGTCTGTGTTGGGTCGATGCAGGCTCAGATCCAATTTACTGGAAAGCTTGACGCGGGCCTTCATGTGGACCCCATGGGTTTGAGCCCCGTGATTCTCAATACAATTTGAGCGAACGCCGCGAAGTTGCTTGGGGTAACGGTCGAACCGGGAGACAAGATCTTCGCTGGAGAATTCGCATTGCCAAAGGGAGGAATGATCCACTATAAAGCGGTGATCGTTCGATTATCCGACGGAGCTGACATCCTTTACGTCGAGGCAAACAATGATGGGCGCTTCGGTCCGAAAGAACGGATTTCCTTCCGCTTGCCCAAGAAGGACGTTCCTAATTTTAAGAGTCGAGCGACTTTTGCGCCAATTTGTACTGCACACCGTGCCAGCTTCCGCAAATCGTCGAATCCATCTCACGGTCGGATCGGTGTTGCCGGATTTCCAGGTCACCGACTTCAGCGGCGTGCTGCGGCACCTGTCCGACGTGAAGGGACGATTTATCCTGTTGGACTTCTGGGCGACATGGTGCCTTCCATGTATGGAAGATCTCCCCATACAGAAGAAGGCATATACGGAGTTTCATAGACGAGGATTCGAGATTCTAGGAATGAATGGCGACGAGACACCGGGGAGACCCGAGAAGGTGATCAAACAGATGGGAATCGTTGGGCCACAGGCCCGATTCGATAAGGATTTATTGGAAAACCGATTCCAGATATCGCAATGGCCCACGATGATTCTGATTGATGAACACCACACCATCCTTTCGATGCGTGAAGCGAATCACCTTCCGCTCGACGGCGACCACCTCATAACGAGCTTGTCCACGCTGATTGGAAAAGTGACCGCAAAACGCATATCCCGAGGGGAGTGACAGCAGTTTCTCCGCGTATTGAGCGCCATCGGAGATGCCGTTCCCGTTCGCCTGATGAAGTACGACCTGCATTTTGTAGTCGAACGAATTGCAGCCACGTTGGACGACAGGCGGGTGCACATTGTCACGCGGCAGCATGGCAGCAAGAAATCGCGCGATGCCGAATCGCTTCCGAAACTGCTTCCCGCATCTGTCCACAAGTCAGACGAAAGCACGCTCGGACGATTGCATGTCGAATTGGTAATTCTTCAGTCCAGCCGCTCGGAAACAAATGCTGCGACAGTCCTCAAAGAAGCGACGCAGCACTACAAAGTGGACCTCGAAGCGATCACCGCAAAAGTCAAACAGGAATTCGCGGCAAAGGAGAAGGCAAAGACCACAAAGAAAGCCGCCATCAAATCCCAGCCCAAAGCGGCAAAGAAGTCCACCGCGGCGTAGCTGCCGTCGTACTTTCACGGAGTCTGTACCCCACAGGCTCCATTTTTTATGGCCGCCTGTCGTCCGCGATGTGGTCAAGCAGCGGATTGAGCGTTGCAAGACGGAGGCGTCGAAGAAACCGATTCCAATTGATGCGGAGCTGGCGGAAACGCTGTGGTCCTGGCGGCTTCGCTGCCCCTACAAC
>JBOGJY010000108.1:0-10898 GCA_050745325.1 Terriglobia bacterium | reverse complement strand
TTGACGATAGTAGCGGGAATAAAGAAGGGGGAGATGCGGCGCGGACCCCCTTGCATCAGGGCTGTGTGTTCGCGCTCAATCACGTCAAACCCGCCGATGCCGGAACCAATGAAGACGCCCGTGCGGGGGGCAATTCCGGGATCTATCTTCAGTCCGGATTGCTCCATGGCGAACTGCGCGGCGCCCATTCCGAATTGGATAAAAAGCCCCATCTTCTTCAGTTCTTTCTTTTCCACGAACTGAAGCGGATCGAAGCCTTTCACTTCGGCGGCAATCGTAGCCGAGAACCCCGTAGTATCAAAGTGGGTGATGGGGGCCACTCCACTCTTGCCCGCCAGGATGGCGCGCCAAGTCTGCTCCGTGCCCACGCCGACCGGGCTTACCAACCCCACGCCTGTAACGACAACTCGTCTCACCAAGCCTCATTCCTTTCGCTCAGAGATACTGGCTGCCGGTCAGTTTGTCGAGGTTTTCGCGTGGGATTGAATGTACTCTACCGCGTCCTTGACCGTTTGAATTTTTTCCGCGTCTTCGTCCGGTATCTCAATCTCAAACGACTCCTCAAATGTCATCACCAGCTCCACGATGTCGAGCGAGTCCGCCCCCAGATCGTCAATGAAATGAGCGGTCGGCGTCACCTCCGCCTCGTCCACGCCGAGCTGTTCTACGATGAGCTGTTTGACCTTATCGTCAATGGAAGCCATTAGTTTTTCTCCTCACAGTAAGTGGTCAGCTATTCTAGCAGTGACGGGGGATGAGTGACAAGTAAGCACTCAGCACTCAGCCGTCAGCGATCAGCCATCACGGCTTGGGCGCCGGCGCTCACCGTTGAACCTAGAAAGGTCTGTCCGCAACTTCATAGTGATACCTAAAGAGGTTTGCTGAAAGCTGATACCTGTGCGCTCCCTTATGCCATGTACATGCCACCGTTTACATTCAGGCAATGTCCCGTGATATAGGATGCCTCATCCGAGGCAAGGAAGCGAATCGCGCCGGCTACTTCCTTGACGGTTCCAATCCGCTGCAGCGGGATGATGCTCAGAATCTTTTGCCGCACCGCCTCCGGCAATTTTCCGGTCATCGGTGTATCAATGAAACCGGGGGCCACGGCGTTCACGGTGATGCTGCGGCTGGCTACCTCCGCCGCCACAGCCTTGGTGAGGCCGATCAGACCCGCTTTCGCCGCAATATAATTGGCCTGCCCGGCGTTTCCCGCTTGGGCGACGACGGAAGTGATATTGATAATTCTGCCGTAACGCTGCCTCACCATGCCCGGCAGCACGGCGCGAATGCAATAGAAAGCCCCGTCCAGATTGGTTTTGATCACCGCGTCCCAATCTTCCGGCTTCATCCGCATCAGCAGGTTATCACGCGTGATGCCGGCGTTGTTGACGAGAATATCGATTTTTCCGCACGCTTGGATCAAACTCTCCGTGGCAGCCTTCACCGAAGCCATGTCAGCCACATCGAGGCTCAACACCACCGCTTTCTGGCCGTGTTCGTGGATCTCTCCGGCTAACGCTTGCAGCTTTTCCAGGCTGCGGCTGCCGAGCCCGACCGTTGCGCCAGCCTCCGCCAGCGCCCGCCCGCACGCGCGTCCAATGCCCTGCGAAGCGCCGGTTACAAGCGCGACACGGCCTTCCAAAAGCCGCCCGTTATCGCCCACCATTCCTCACCTTTGCCAGAATTTCGTTCAAGGACGCCAAATCCTCAGCGTGCAAGCACTCAATGCCACGTTCAATCTGCCGCATCAGCCCGGAGAGCGTCTTGCCAGGGCCAGCTTCAATCATGAGATTCACACCAGCGGCCAAAAGATTCCGCATAGATTCTTCCCATCGCACCGGAGAAACAACCTGGCTCTTCAATCCCTCACGGATTTCTCCGGCAGCCGTGACCGCGGTTGCATCCACATTCCGGATCACCGGGATTCCAGCGTCGCGGATGTCCGCGCCCGCGAGGTCGCAAGCAAGCTTCTCCGCCGCAGGCCGCATTAAGGCGCAATGAAATGGCGCGCTCACCTTAAGCATGACCACGCGCCGCACCCCGCGCTTTGGAGCCAGCTCCGCGGCGCGCGCGACCGCAGCGGCATGGCCTGCTATCACGACTTGACCGGGCGAATTCAGATTGGCCGGAGCACAAACTTCCCCCTGCGCGGCCTCAAGGCAGATCGTTGCGGCCAAATCTGACTCGCCTCCGAGCAGGGCCGCCATGGCGCCTACACCCACGGGCACAGCCTCTTGCATGTACTGGCCGCGCTTGCGTACAAGCCGCACGGCGTCGCTTAACGTGAGCGCGCGCGCCGCTACAAGGGCTGAGTATTCTCCTAAGCTGTGTCCGGCGGCAAAGTCAGGCTGCACCCCCTGTTCGCGGAGGACTTCCGCCGCGGCCACCGACACCACAAGGATCGCCGGCTGCGTATTCGCCGTGAGTTGAAGCTCCGCGGCAGGCCCTTCAAAGCACAGCTTCGAGAGAGGAAAACCCAGGGCGCGGTCCGCCTCTTCAAAAACCGCGCGGGCGCAGGCAAAATTCTCGAAAAGCTCACGCCCCATGCCGGGATATTGCGCGCCTTGGCCGGGAAAGAGAAAGGCAATTTTCAACAATTGAGTCTTCGTATTAGCGGCGGAGCATTTTAAATGCGTGGCCACTGGGTCCCCAACCCTGCTTGAGAGCCAGGTCGATCCAAAGCATGGCCAGCGGCTCCAATGATCTTGCGGCGGTGAGAGGACCGACGTCCACCACGTCAAATCCTAATTCCGCCGCGAGTTCCCCGGCCCGCGACTTCGCTGCCGCGTCATCGCCGCAAATGAACATGCTGGCGGCTTCCGAACCAAACTTCGGATTGCCGAAATTATCCGCTCCGATGGTGTTAAAGGCCTTCACCACCTTAGCGCCTCTTGCCCACCGGGCCACCTCTTCAGCGGCGGAAGTTGTGGTACCGATCACCAATCCTGAAAGGTCCGCCGCCAGAGGGTTGGTGCAATCAATCACTACTTTCCCGGCCAGATCACCCGCCGCCCGAACCGCATCCTGTGTGGCCGGCCACGGGGTGGCCAGAACAACTACCTCGCCGAAGGAAGCGGCATCTTTCACGCTCCCGGCCGTCGCGCGGTTCCCGATCGATTTTACTAACGCCTGGGTCTTCGTCCCCTGCGGGTCAGGAACGCCAAACATCACTTGATGGCCTTTGGCGGCCCACAATTTTCCTAATGCTCCGCCCACATTACCGGCGCCAATGATCGCAATCTTCATATTTCCTCCCAACTCGTTCACCACCGGATTAATACCGACCCCCAGGTGACCCCAGCCCCGAAGGCCGACATCAGAATCAAGTCACCTTTCTTGACGCGCCCGCTGCGCACGCACTCATCCAGGCACAAGGGGATGGAAGCCGAAGAGGTGTTGCCGATGCGGCTGATGTTCGAAAAAACTTTTTCCGGACTCACGCCCAGCCGGTCTCTCACGGCGTCGGTAATGCGCTGGTTCGCCTGGTGTGGAATGAAAAGATCAAGCTGGTCAGGAGTTAGACCGGCCTGTTCGAGGACATGCCGCGAAACCTCCTCAAGGCTGCGCACGGCCACTTTGAAAAGCTCGTTGCCGCGCATCTTAATGTAATGCTGCCGCCCTTTAACGGTTTCGCACGAGGCCGGCTGCGCGGCGCCGCCCGCCGGAATGTAAAGGTGTTCGGCAAAAGCGCCATCAGTGTGCATCTCGGTTGCGAGTATTCCCGAGGGCGCCGCGGCCGGACCGATGATTCCAGCGGCGACTCCGTCTCCAAAAAGAACGCAAGTGGCGCGGTCCTGATAATCCAGAAAGCGCGAGAGGAGCTCCGCCCCGACGAGGAGCACATATTTTGCCTTGCCGTTCCGCACGAATTGTTCCGCCACGGTCATGGCGAAAAGAAACCCGGAACACGCCGCGGCAAGATCAAAAGCCAGCACCGTCCGCGCGCCGAGGCCGCGCTGGATGAACGCCGCGGTCGAAGGCAGCGGCATATCCGGCGAAATCGTGGAACAGATAATCATGTCGAGGTCGGTAGGTTTGAGTCCCGCCATTTCAAGCGCCTGGCGAGCGGCGCGAATGCAGAGGACCGACGTGGTCTCAGAGGGCGCGGCCTGCCTGCGCTCCTTGATTCCGGTGCGTTCCGTAATCCACTGGTCTGAGGTGTCGACTATCTTTTCCAGGTCAAAGTTCGTGATCACCTTTTCGGGCAAGGCCGAACCCGTTCCTAAGATACCCGCTACCGTCATGGTGCTCCTTGGTTTTCGAAACTCGCCAGGCGCTCTGTGGCGCAGGGTTCGTAGTTTAGCCCTGCGGCTTTCTGAGGCGCCTGCCCAACCGCAGGGCTAAAAAACAAGCTCTGCATTGCAAGGTCACAAATTCTTTTTTTCAGGGACTGTCATTTTGAGCGCAGCGAGGAATCTGCTTTTTTCCGAGAGGCCATCCCGCAAAAGCAGATCCTTCGCTACGCTCAGGATGACAATAGATTTAGTCACGGTCAAGAGCGTCCGACATTGCAACCTCAGCCCCGCGCATGAACCGCCCCGGCCAACTCCCGCTCAATCTTCTCATTCACGCGGCCCTCGGCAAAGCTTGCCGCCACGCGAACGGCGTTCTTAATCGCGTTGGCGTTCGAGCTGCCATGTGCGATCAAGCAAACTCCCCGCACGCCCAACAAAGGAGCGCCGCCATATTCCGAATAATCAACTCGCTTTTTGAACTTCCTGAAGGCATTCCGCGAAAGCGCGTATCCTACTTTGGAGGTAAGGGTGCTCGAAAGCGATTCCCTGAGCAGTGTGGAGACGGCTTCAATCAGCCCTTCACTGATCTTCAGGGCCACGTTTCCGGTGAACCCGTCACACACAATGACTTCGACGCGCCCATTGTAAAGGTCGCGCCCCTCAACGTTGCCTACGAACCTTAAGGGCAGCGCCTTGAGAAGCTGGAAGGCTTCCCGAGTCAGATCGTTGCCCTTGTGGTCTTCACTCCCAATCGAAAGCAAACCCACGCGCGGCCGCTCCACCCCGAAAATGACGCGGTAATATACCTCGCCCATAATAGCGAATTGCTCGAGATGATGGGCTTTGGAATCGACGTTGGCGCCTACGTCCAGCAGCACCGCCGCCCTGCCCTTCGATGTCGGGAAGACCTGCGCCAGTGCGGGCCGGTCAACGCCTTCGAGCGCCCCCAGCGTGATCTTGGCGGTGGTCATGACGGCGCCCGTGTTGCCCGCGCTCACCCATCCGTCCGCCTTACCGTCGCGCACCAGGCGCGCCGCAATGCGCATCGAGGAATCGCGCTTGCGGCGGAAAGCCTTGGCCGCAGCATCCTCCATCGTCACGCTCTCGCTCGCGTGAACCACTTCGATGGGTAGGTTGCGCGCGCCCTTCCGCCCGAGCTCGCGATTGAGGACATCGCGGGGTCCCACCAGCAGGATTTCCGCCAGCCGCTCGCGGGCCGCATGGATGACCCCTTCCACCTCCGGCAGCGGCGCGGAGTCCGTTCCCATCGCGTCAACGGCAATTAGTGGCATGACTTTGTTGGAAATCGTGGATTCGAGCTTCTACCGATTGCTGAAAAAATCGGAACGGGCAACATAACGCCGGCGCCTTGCCGGCCAAAGCCGCCGGGACGACGGCGCTCCCAAGTAGAGCCAATTGCGAGGCGCCTCATGAGCTACGCATTTTCATCCACCAGAATCACTTGCCGGCTTTGGTAGTACCCGCAATGCGGACAAGCCTGGTGCGGAGGTTTCGACTCGTGGCAATGCGGGCACTCAGAGACTGCCGGCAAGCTCAGATGGTCGTGCGCCCGCCGGCGGTTCTTTCTTGCATGGGAATGTCTTCTTTTTGGATTCGGCATGTGTTCTCTTCTTCCTTCATTCTAAAATTTTATCCCGGCCACGGTTGGTTCCGTCATAGCAAATCCCGACCTTTGTCATACTGAGCGCAGCGAAGCATGACAGCCAATGAAGCTTTTTCAGTAACCTTCCAGGACTTGTAAGTTAGCGCACCGAATTCTTCAACAACGAGCCAAAGGCCGACTCACTCCGTGGTTGCTGGCAGTGGCAAACTCCAGCGTTCAGGTTAGCGCCGCACACCGGACAAAGGCCGCGGCAATCCGGCCGGCAAAGCACCTTCATCGGAAGGGCTAGGATCACTTGCTCTTTGACCACGTCATCCAGGTTTATTCCCTCGCCGGAATAGAAGCCGACTTCGAGCTCATCTCGAGGGATTTCAATTTCCACGTCTGGCGCAATCTCGGAAATGGGGCGGTATAACAGGTCAAAATCCTGTTCGACCGCCAGTTCTACTGGCGCCGTGCAGCGCGCGCATTCCGCGCCGGCTTCTGCTCCGATGCGCCCGTGGATGCGAATATCCATCCCCGCCAGTTCGGCGGCGCCTTGGACCGTTACCGTCCCCACCGTCCCAAATTCTTCACCGGGGTAGTCGAACCTGCCCGCGGGATAAGTTGTGTTCAGGGCAATCCGGTGGAGTTCCAACCCCTCCCGCGTGATGAACATAGCGGTCTCCAATACGCAGAAAATCTAGCTTATAGGCTAGGGTTCATCCTTGTCAAGAAAACCAAACCCCTTGCTGATGAAGGATTTGTGATTTGTGATTTGCGATGGGGGGAGGTTCGTCAGCCTCGCAGCAGTCTGGTCCCAAAGGGAGTCATCACCGGCGGTGCGTGTTATGTTACCCAAGTTCGTTAAACAAGCCAGCTTCGCAGGAGCGGCAGACTGTAGCCACGGCGCGGGCCGTGGGTTGGCGATTTATCCCTCTCCCCCTTCCCCCTCTCCAGCCCGCGCGGGAGAGGGGCGCCGGAGGCAGGGTGAGGGCCGCTTGATCCCAAGGGCTTCCGCCCTGGGCTACACTTTTCCGCCCCTGCCGGGGCTCTGGTCGCCCCCCGGAAACAGGGGAAACTGCGTCAGCGAATTTCTGCTACTATCCCGAAGCAATTCCGTCTGGCCGCATCTCATCTTCCATCCTGATATACTACGGAGGCGCAATGTCAGAGGACTTAAGAAACTTGACCGCCGATCAAATCAAAAAGATGCTTCAGCAGGTTCGCCGCGGCGCACTCAGCGTGGAGGGCGCCGTCGAGCGACTGCGGGACCTGCCTTACGAGGATCTGGGCTACGCCAAGATCGATCATCATCGCTCGCTTCGCCAGGGATTCCCCGAAGTTATTTTCGGGCGCGGCAAAAGCCCGGAGCATATCGAAGGCGTGGTCCGCCGGATGCTGCCGCGCAAACACAATATACTGATTACGCGCGGAAATGAGGCCATCTTTCAGCGCATCAAGCAACTCGCGCCCGGCGCGGAATTTCATCCGCTTTCAGGGGCCATCGTCGTCCGGCAAAATAAGATTCGCTCCGGTAAGGGAACCATTCTAGTGGTTTCTGCGGGCACGTCGGATATCCCTGTAGCCGAAGAGGCCATGGTCACAGCGGAAGCGATGGGCAACGCCGCGAAGCCACTCTACGACGTGGGCGTGGCCGGTATCCATCGCCTGCTCGGCGAAAGCCGCCTGCTGCGCGCCGCCCGCGTGATCGTCTGTGTGGCGGGAATGGAGGGCGCTCTGCCGAGCGTGGTGGCGGGCCTGGTCAGCGTGCCCGTCATCGCGGTCCCTACCAGCATAGGCTACGGAGCTAGCTTCGGCGGCGCTGCGGCGCTGCTTGGCATGTTAAATAGCTGCGCCTCAAACGTCGCCGTGGTGAATATCGATAACGGCTTCGGCGCCGGATATCTTGCCAGCATGATCAACCGTCTATAGCAGCGCCCCCCCTGATAAAACTCCCACGCGGGCTGGGCAGACCTTGAGAGTCTGCGAGGCCCGGACACGGATGGCAGCAAAAATCCGTCCCATTTATCTCGTTTGTCTCAAAATTCTCAGAGGGGTCTGATATGCTAGGCACGGGTTGGCTCACACCCTTGGGTCTGCGATTCCGGGGTCAGGCGGCCGCATAAAGATTAGAATGAGATTAAAAAATAACGCTGAGGCCGGAGAAGAAGACGAAAATTTACGGAACGAAGCCTAGCGAGTCTTTAGAATCAACGTTTCTAATAATTGTAGCGCAGAGTTTTGTTGTTGAAACTCTGCGGCTTCTCGTTGGGACCGCCAAAATACCGCAGAGTTTTAACCACAAAACTCTGCGCTACAAGACGGGCGCTCCAAAGATTATAAAATGGCCGGAGAGAATGGGAGAAATTCGGAAATTTACGGAACGAAGCCTATTGATGATTGAAAACAAAGGAAGATTAAAATCGTCTCATGTAGGGTCTGCCGTTCCTCGCCGTCGGCCCGTTCCCCGGATCGAGCGCGAGCCGCCGCGTGAGTCCGCGTTTTGCTTACCGGTACTTCCACAGAAAGATAAACGACATGACGAAGCCGACAGCGATCACGAAAGCCCGCACATGAGCGGGATTGAGCTTCTGGGCGTAATGCGCGCCGCCATAGCCTCCAAGAATAGAACCGGTCAGCATCAGCGCCCCCTGGGGCCAGTAGATCACGCGCGCCGCAATGAATGCGATAATCGCCACCCCGTTGATCGCCGCGCCCAGCACCGTTTTCACGCTATTCATGGCATGAATGTCACCCAGAGGCAGCAGCGTAAGAAAAGCAAGCATCAGGATACCCATGCCGCCGCCGAAAAAGCCTCCATAAACTGCGGTGACGAATTGTAGCAGCGATACGCTGGTGATCAGAAGCCACGACGGGCGCGCCGTTTCCGGATTCTCTTCGTGTTTCAGCAGGTTGGCCGCTTTAAAGATTCTTTTGCCAAAGGCGAAGAAAAGAGTGGCCGCAAAGAATAGAACCGGGATGAGGCGCAGGAAGAGTTCCTGCGGCGTATGGAGAAGCAGCCCCGCGCCTGTAAGTCCGCCGGTAATACTCGCAACCAGCATGGGCGCAATCATGCGGGGGCTGCGCGGCAGCCGCTTGCGATAGGCTACGGCGCTTGCCACGCTCCCCGGCCAGACGGCCACCGTCGACGTGGCGTTCGCCGGAATGGCGGGAACGCCCGTGAACAAGAGAGCCGGAAAGGTAAAAAAGCTTCCACCACCCGCAACCGCGTTCATAACACCCGCCACAAGAGCGGCGGCGAAAAGGAGGATAGCGCCACGAATGGTCATCATGAGGCTCGTCACCAGCGTTAGCCGGCGCTTTCCGCGCCGGAACCAAAACTGTTATCATCGCACAGATTGGCGATCACGACATACAGGGATAGGCAGGCAGGTAGTGGGTCAGTTTGATTTTTGTAGCGGCGGTCTGCGACCGCCGGCCCTTATTTCCTAGCAGGTTGCTGAAAAACCCTGCGTTAACGGTGTAGCGGCGACTTTACGTCGCCACAAGTCGAATAATCTCAACGCGGGTTGGCGGGATAAACCCGCCGCTACACGTTTTTCAGCAACCTGGTAGAACAGCATTCGGGGTGGCCTCCAGCAAAAGCAGATCCTTCGCTTCGCTCAGGATGACAATGGATTGGATTGCGGCTGTGCCGCGCTGCGCTAAAACTGCTCTGAAGGGAAGAACAATCTGAAGCAGGCGCCGCCATTCGGCGAACCATCCAGCTTGATTGTGCCGTGATGGTCATCCACGATTTTCGAAACAATCGAAAGGCCCAGCCCAACACCCGTTTTTTTTGTGGTGAAGAACGGGTTAAAGATCTGCTCTCGTTGTTCGTCAGGAACGCCGGGGCCGGTGTCTTCTATCGCGATTTCGACTCCCTCGCGGCCGTCTGACTGCGCCCGGCTGGCGGTAATCCGCAGGGCGCCGCCATCCGGCATCGCCTCGAACGCGTTATCGAACAGGTTGGTGAAGACACGTTCCGCGAGCTCTCCATCCAGGAGCAAAAAAGGTAAATCGCCGCCGTATTGGCGGTCAAGCTCCACCTTCGCTCCCTGATGGCGCTCCTTTACCCATCGCAGGGTGCGGTTGATGATGGGGAGCACGTCTTGTCTTTCCGGCTTGAGCTCGAGCGGGCGCGCGAAATCCAGAAACCGGCCGACAAGGCTGTTGAGCCGCTCAACTTCACTTGAGATGTAACTGGCCAGCTCCGCCGTGAGCGCGTCCGAGGCGTGGAGCCTCTCGTTCAGCATCTCCGCCGAACCGCGGATGACGCCGAGCGGGTTGCGAATCTCGTGGGCGAGTCCGGCTGAAAGTTGTCCCAAGGCCGCGAGGCGCTCCGAGCGCCGCGCCTCGGCTTGAGCCAGATGCAGTCGGCGGTTGGTCTCAGTAAGCTTTTCAGCCAGCTCGCGGTAACGAAATGACTGGCGGCGGTTTTCGGAGACAAATCGATTCACCACGACCGCCACGAGGAAAAAGAAAAGATAGCGTATTGCAAGCTCGGCGACGCCGCCCTCTGTGAGGCGGAAGTAACGTAAGGCGGGGATCAGGAACGAGCTGAAGGCCGCGCACGAGGCCAGCGTCCAGAACATTGTCCCCCAGCCATCGTAAAGCATGGCGGCGGAGACGACGGGCAGATAATAGATGGGATAGTAATTACTCTGAATGCCTCCCGTGTGCCAGACGAGAAGCGTCGCCAGCAGGACTTTGACCAGGATGCTCGTAAAATCCCGTCGTGGCGGCGAAAGAGAACCCAAGATTCTGTTCTCGAAAATCTGGAACAGGCCGATGCCCGCAAGGATCATCTGCTTGTGAATTTCAAACAGCGGGGGCAAGACGGCCAGGCCGGCCAGAAAAATCAGCCAGAGGAGGTCGATCCATCCCAGCCTGCCGCGTTCCTCATCGGTCATACAGATAAGCCTTGTGACACCCGGTAAGGCTGCTGAAAAACGTTTGAAAGGGCGAGGTTTTAGAGTCTACGTGAAAAAGCCGGAAAAGGCGCTGTAGCGGCGACCTCTGGCCGCCGGTTTGTAAATAGTAAAGACCGGCGG
>JBOGJY010000107.1:0-19365 GCA_050745325.1 Terriglobia bacterium | reverse complement strand
CGGTCCCAGACCGCCGCTACAACCGCAGTTGTCACACAGACTCTTTACTGGGCGCAACAACCCACGGTCAGGAAAACGCTGACCGTGGCAACCAGCTTGCTGCCGCTCATGTCGGCGCGCCGACAATTTGAATTCTCCATGCAAAACGGTCCCCGCTACACCAGGGCGCTCGCCTTACTTTTAGGGCCGGCCTTGGTTCTCCTCTTCTCTGCTTGCGCTCGCCGTATGGCGCCTCCAAAACCTTATCTGGCCTTGATCGCGGATCACGGCGCTCAAAGCGCGGCGGTGTTCGATCTGGCCCAGTTCGATATCGTCAAAATGATTCCGCTTGGATTTGCGCCGGCGCGCCTTCGCCTCCGGCCGCTCAGCCAGGATGTTTATGTCACTTCAGAGACGGGCCGCATCGCGGTCATCCGCTTTCCACAGCTTGCCGTCATCAGGAATCTTCAATTTGGCCGTGGACCCAACGATGTGGTTTTTTTGCCGGAAGGGCGGGAAGCGTTTATTCTTGAGCGCGGCCGCCGGTCCGTCTTTAAGATCGATTGTGATTCGGGCCGGACGGTGGATACTTTCAAGTTGCCTTCTCCTGCCGCAGCGATTGCTTTGACGCCGGATGGGAAAACGCTGCTTGCCGAAGACCCCGCGGCCGGAAAACTGCTTTTTCTCGACTCAAAGAACGGCAAAGTATTGGGTTCGGCCGCGACGGGCGGCGGAGCCACGCCTTTGGTGATTCTTCCCGACGGCCAGAAAGCGTTTGTGGCCGTGAGTGGGAGCAATGAAGTAGTGGCGGTTGCCCTTGCGGACCACCAGGTTCTTTCGCGGATTGAGGTGGGTTCACCGCCCAGCTTTCTCGCTTTGAAGCCGGACGGCGGCGAGATCTTCGCTCTGAGCGCCGCGGATTCGACGCTGACCATCCTCGACGCTTTCCACGATAGCGTTGAGCAAAGCATGACCGCCGGGGCGCAGCCCGTTGCGGCTGTATTCAGCCGCGACTCAGCCCTGCTCTACATTGCAAACGCGGGAGATGGAACCGTGACCCAGTTAGACGTGGCCACCCGCGGTGTGAAGTCTCTGGTCCATGTTGGTATGAGGCTTTCTGCCTTGGCGCTGACGCCAGACGAGAGGTTCCTTGCGGTGACGGACGCGGGTGGCGAAAGCGTGTCCGTGGTGCGAACGGCGACCGGCGATTTAATCACGACCAAACCCGCCGGGCAGGACCCAGTGGACGTTATCATTCCAGGCTGGCTCGGAAGGTAACCTTTGTGCCGCATCATGGCAGGGCTGCAACCCAGGGCAATGCGCGGATCCTGCGCGTCAAATTAGTTGCTCTACTGAAGATTACATATTATAGTGACACTCATTATTGTAGCGGCGGCCTCTGGCCGCCGGAATTCCGGCGCTCAGAGAGCGCGGCGCCAGTGAACGTTGCCGCTATAATATCTAATTCTCAATAAAATGTGATTTCTGCAATAGAATCTAACAATATGAGCGCGGAAGATCAGATTAAACTGCCACCGGGCGCGCAAGAGATATCAAATCCGAATGACGGCGAGCCTCCCCGTCTTTGGCCGGAGATACTGGTAGCGATTGGCATCGGCGTCGCCCTGATATGGGCATCTGACTGTGTCCCACCCAACTACCCAAAGTTGCACTTACACTCCCTCGTTCTCGAGCTCGGCATCGGGTTTGTTGTCGGTGCGATTGTCGCGATCACAATCGAGAGCTACATGAGAAGGAAGCAGCAGATTGAAGACACAAAGCGGGAAAGGGAAATGGAATCGAATATCTTCATGGCCCTCTTTCGGACGGCGCTGCCCGATGATTTAGTCTACGAGATGTACCAAATGCTGTTCACCCGGAAATTCATACGGCAGGATCTGGTGATTGCGATCAATCTTCGTCCCCTGACGGACGACGAACATAAGAAATGCAGCGTGAATGATGCACTGGTTCTGACGCAGACGGTCACCTACAAGGCGAAAAATATCTCAGATACTTTGGCCTGCCACGATGTTTCGCCCCAGGAATACGCTCTTTTTCCGCACCCGACGTTGAAACACCCCTACAAGAGTTTCAGCGTGTCCTGCGGTTCGGACGAAACAAGACTTGATAACGAGGCGCTCTTTAAAGACCGTGTCACAAATCCCGGCAACGGGATTTGGTACTACCTGGAAAAAGCCCCGAAAATAGATGTTCCCGAAAATGCCGTAGTTACCGTGGTCTCCACGATTGAGATGATCTGCCGCAAAACGGATATAAAAACGTGGCTCACCTACTACCCTGCAGAGCGATTGACGCTCACCGTGGACCTCGCCGGTAGCCTACAAGATCAGTTGGAGTTCGCCGTCGATCAGTCCCATCGGGTCAAGCTCGAAGCATACACTAGCAGCACGTCCGACGGCCGCACGCTCTACGGATGGACGTTGGAAAAACCCATCCTGCCGCACCAGGGAATCGTCCTTTATTGGCGGCCGAAGGCGAATACGGGTGGCCCTGTCCTAAGCGATCCCGGGCAGGCCGCGCCCGTATCCATCTAAATAAACGGCGCCTGACCCTTGCGGACGCCGCATACCAATTTTCGGTCAAACATAGCACTTAAGCGGGGGCTGAAATTCCTCACGGTGTCATTTTGAGCGTAGCGAAGAATCTGCTTTTCTCACACCTTACAAGCAGATCCTTCGCTGCGCTCAGGATGACATCAGCGCAGCATCCCGCTAAACGATCCCATGGTTGACGTCAAATTCGTATCATTTTTAGGTTGCCACGCTAGATCACCCTCAGGGCTAGAGGTTTCCCTCTGCGATATTCTCCAGAGTTTGCATCTCAAGCTACAGATCCGCCACCAGCGCCTTCGCGTGGAAGCGCAATGCGCTGGATCGTGCGCCAAAGTTGACGTTCGCCGCCGGCTGCAAAATTCGCAGCGTTAAACCCAGGTGGCGCAGCGAATGGCGCGCTGCAAGCTTCACCAACAGATTGGCGTGATATTTTGTTTCCCTTACCAGCTTAAAAGATCCTCGGCCATTTCAAGCGTTAGCCAGCCCTCACGGGGCAGGGCTTGGACGGGGAGTTGGTCTACCCAGAACGACACCTGGGTCGACGCTGCATGGTGTGAATCAAGCCCGAGAAGCTCAAACTCCAGGCTAAGCTCAAGAATATTTTGGTAAGCAGCCCTTACGGGTGCGTTGGTCAGCAAGCTGGCCGATGAGCCAGTTGATGATCCGTCTGCGGGGTCAGCGCCGCTGGGGGTATTGATCATTTTGTCGTTCTGCCAGAGCTCCACCCGGTTCAGAACATTGCTGGAAACGGACACGTACAGCCGCGTCTGACGCTCACCCGCAAAGTTCACTCGAATCTGAAAATCACGGCGCTGCGCGATAAATTCCTCTTTCAAGTCAAATCTCAGATAAATATGCGTATCATTATGACCGTAAAATAGTTGCTTGATATAGCCTCCGGGTCCATGGATGGACCCAGAACGGGCGTCGGGCATGTAAACGCCGGCGCCCAGCCATTCGAAGTAGGTGGTCTCACGGCCGTCGACGACGGGAGATATAAAGTCCGTGGGCGGGATATTGTAACCGGCGGTTCGAGGCCGTTTAATGGGGATGACAAGCTCATCGGGCGCCTCGCCCCCAAGCAGGCGGTAGATGTTGCTCAAATGTTTGCGGTAAAGATCGTCAAATTCCTCGTCGTTGGCGGTCGAGTGTTCCGGACCATACCACCAGCACCAATCGCTCCCCTCGGCAATCCAAAGCTCCTGGCGCGCCAGCTCGACGCGCTTGGGATCGAGCCCGGGTTGGCCGGCGTTTTCGGAAAAAAAGTCGCGCGCATCGCTGAGCAAATCCCAGGCGCGGTTGTCTTCCTCGGCGCCGATCCAGACGTTGAAATTGGCGTGAATCCAGGAGCCCGGCGTGAGATTGGGCAGCGGCTCGGGCTCGCTCACGCCCAGTATTTCACTCGGCGTCATGGTCTGAATATCGGGCTCCGAGGCCAAAAGGGAATAAAACCGCTTCAGGAACTCGCGGCCATTACCAGGGTAATATTCCCACGCATTCTCACCGTCGAGAATCACCGAGACGACAGGGCTTTGGCTAGCCGAGCTGCGAGCCGCCGCGCGGATGCGGCTGAGAAGATCGTGCGCAGCGGCCACAGGGTCCATCCGTGAGTAGACGAAGGCTACTAGATCAGAAATAGGGTGGTCGCGGAAGAACAGCGCGATCGAACCGGCGCCAGCGGCGAGCCGGTAGGGCGCGTAAAGCCGGGCGCCATCCTGAACCGTCCCGTCGGGGTTGCGGTGAAAGAACGTGTGAATCGAGCGCCCGAGAACGCCCTCATCCGTCCCCGCCCAAGCAAAGCCTTCCTCAGCCGCGATGCGCAGCGATTCCATCGAAACGCTGCCTTCGCTGGGCCACAGGCCCGCCGGCTTTCGTCCAAAAGTTTTCTGGCAAAGCGCCACCGCCTCGCGCAACTGCCCTCTGGCATCCTCGGGATGGCGGAAACGCCGGCGCGGCAGCGGGAGACCCGGCGTGGAGTCAGCCCCGGCCTGTGTGTCGCAGAGCAGGGGAAGAATCGGATGATAGAAAGGAGAAGTTGAGATTTCGATTTGTCCGCGCTCGGAGGCGGCCCGATATTCTTCAAGTGTTACTTTACATAATTCAACCTCTTTGGCTCGGAGCTGTATCTTGTCTTCTTCTGTGTAGCCGTGCTGCTTGGCAACGAGCGCGCGGATTTCCGGGTCCCCGTTGAGATAGATTTCGTCGAACCAGGCCACTTGAGAAAGCACTTGAAGATCAAGTAGTTCTTGAGGTCCCGAAATGGGTTCAACGCCCGGCTCCGTACCTCCGCCTTTGGATCGCTCGAACAGTTCCGAGAAGCGGGGATAGCGGCTCAAAAGGTTTTCAGGGTTGATCTGAAAGGCATACTTCACCAGTTTTTCTTTTTCGCTGGGGGAAAGATTACTCGCGGGCTTGAAGGCCAGGTCATAGGCTTCTTCGCGAGCCGTGTCATTCGCATAATCAAGAATTTGAGAAATCAAAGAGGGAACAAGGTTGAAGGTCACGCGCACGCTGGGAAATTCCCGGAGCATGGCCACCATGCCGTAGTAGTCCTTAAGCGTGTGCAGGCGCACCCACGGCATGAGATAGCGGTCTTCCACCAGGTCCTTGTAATAGGGCTGGTGCATGTGCCAGAGAATCATGAGTTTCGTAGGGGGCATTTCTTTTAGGTTATACTCCTTGGTGAACGTTAATGGGCGGCGGAAATTGGTTCATTCGATGGCATACGAGGCTTCGTCTCAGACCAGCGAACGAAGCGTGACCCCCTCACCCGTCCCGCTATGCGGGCCAACCTCTCCCCCGAATCGGGGGAGAGGGGCTGGGGGTGAGGGGTAGCGGGAACTTGGCTTTGCAGCGGCGATGAAAATCCTCACGCGTTATATCTTAAAAGAAGTCTCCTCCCATTCTCTCCTGGGCTTGCTCATTTTTACTTTCGTCATCTATTTCCCCAAGCTCAACCGGATGCTCGAGCTGGTGGTGCGGCGCGACCTCTCCTACTCCAGTATTTTGCTGCTTTTTCTCTCTCCCGTCCCCAGCGTGCTGGTGCTGACGATTCCCATCGCGGTGCTGCTCGGGACGATGATTGGCCTCAGCCGGATGGCCGCTGACGGCGAGGTGATCGCGGCGCGCGCAGCGGGGGTGAACCTGAGGCAGTTTGCCCAGCCGGTGATGCTTTACGGCCTGATCGGCTGCGCCGTCGCAGGCTGCATGAGTCTGGTGGTTGCGCCGGCCTCGTACTGGAATCTCTTCCAGATGGAAAATGAGATCAAATCGTCACAGATTCCTTACGAGATCAAGCCGCGCGTCTTTATTGAACAATTTCCGGGTCTGCTCATCTACCTCAAAGACGTCCGGCGCGAGGGTTTGCGCTGGAAGGGGGTTTTTATCGCCGACACCACCCATCCGGAAAGTCCGAAGGTGACGTTAGCGGAAACGGGCTACCTTGTCAACGACCGCAGCGGTCGCGGCCTCACGCTGCACCTTGAGCAAGGCTCCATGCATGAGATCGACCCTGCAAATCCGCTCCTTTACTCGATTGCTTCCTTTACCGAGACGGACGTTCATATTCCCCTGGATTCCGCATCCGCCGCAGCGCCGCGGTTACGGCCCGCCGAAGCGCAGACGCTGCCGCAACTGATCCGCTACGCGCGCGACCCGCGCTACCGGCGTGACGGCCTGGTGGAGCTCAATTCACGCCTGGCGCTGCCGCTCGCGGCTCTGGCTCTCGCGTGGGTGGGGATGCCGCTCGGGCTTGCGACGCGCAAGGGCGGCAAGGCCGTGGGTGTGATGCTCTCCATCCTGCTGCTCTTCATCTATTACGTGATTATGGCGCTTGGGCTCGGGTTCGCCAAGCAGGGAAGGCTGAATCCAGAGGTGGGCCTGTGGGCGGCAAACATTGTTTTTGCGGTAGCGGGGTTCGTCATGATGCTCCGTTTCCTCCGCGTCCGCACGGGAGCGCCGTGGTATGGCCGTTTGTGGGCGGCCGCCGTGGCGCCTTTCCGGCGTTGGAAGCTCGCGCTTGCCTTGAAAGGCCGCGCCATCCCGCAGGAAGTTTTGTTGAAGCCGCGCAAGTTCGGCGGCCGCATTCTGCAAATCCTCGACCTTTACATCATTCGCGATTGGATTTATTACTTTGTCCTTACGCAAATTGCGCTCACCGGCATCTATATCATCTTCGATTTTTTCCAGCTCCTCACCTACATTGTCCGCAACCATGCCCCCACCACGCTTGTGCTCTCTTATTATGGCTATCTACTGCCCTACATCACCTATCTCATGCTGCCGCTGAGCGTGCTTGTGGCCACGCTCGTGAGCTTCAGCCTGCTGACCAAAACCAGTCAGGTGACGGCGATCAAGGCGGCGGGCGTCAGCCTCTACCGGATCGCGGCGCCGGTGATTCTGGCGGCGGCCATTGTGAGCGGCGGGATGTTCTTAATGGGGGATGAATATCTGCCCGCCACCAACCAGCGGCAGGACTTGTTGCGCAATGAAATTAAAGGAAATCCGGCGCAGACGTTTTTCCGCCCCGGCTGGCAGTGGATTTACGGCGGGTCGGACCGCATCTTCAACTACCGTTTTTTTGATCCGGACCATAACGTCTTTGCCGATCTGTCGGTCTTCGACTTTGACTCATCCTTCAAGATGACGCGCCGAGTCTACGCCAAACGCGCTTTCTGGGAGCCGCACGTCAACCAGTGGATCCTGGAGGATGGATGGATGCGCCAGCTTGATGGGGGCAAAGTGACGAAGTACATGCCATTTTCGGTCGCGGCCTTTAAGAACATCAGCGAGCCGCCCGGCTACTTCAAGAGGGAAGTGCGGACCAGCGAGCAGATGAGCGTGGTCGAGCTTGGCCGTTACATCCACGAGCTTGGCCAAAGCGGATTCGACGTGGTGCGGCTTACGGTGCAGTTCTGGACGAAATTTTCCTATCCGCTGGTGGCCTTGGTGGTGTCTCTGATCGGCATTCCCTTCTCGTTTACGGTAGGCCGCAAAGGCGCGCTCTCCGGGATTGCTCTGAGTCTCGGCATCGCCATCGCTTTCTGGTCTGTCTCAAGCCTCTTCCAGGCGATGGGTAATCTCAACCAGCTTCCTCCGCCGGTCGCCGCCTGGTGCCCGGATATCTTGTTCGGGATTGGCGGCGCGTATCTCCTGCTGCGCGTGCGAACCTGAGCGGAAGCGATACTAAACAGGTGGGCGTAAATCCGCGACGGTCATTTGCTGTAGCGGCGGCGTCCTCGCCGCCGGTCTTTACTATTTAAAATCCGGCGGCCAGAGGCCGCCCCTACAGCCGCTTCGCGGTGGCGCCCCGCGGGTCTGATGGGTCTGAGGCAAAGCCTCGCCATGGTTGCGTTTGGGAAGATGTAGTGCCGTCCTTTAGGGCGGCATGATGGGCATAGAGAATCTGTGTGACAACTGTCTTTTCTGAGTTGTAGCGGCGCTGTGTGAGCGCCGAATCTATTGAAAAATAAAGACCGGCGGCGAGGACGCCGCCGCTACAACTGCAGTTGTCACGCAGACTCTAAAGCCCAACGCTAAAATAAACTGCCCGAACCTTACTGCGCCACTTTGGACACACAGCTCAGGGTGGAGAAATATCCCGGTTCGAAGATGGGCGGGGCGCCCATCATGTCGAGATGCACGCCCGAAGTTTCAGCCTGGCCGTTCGGCAAGCGCAGAATCTGGTCGCCGCTCTTTTGTACCCACGTGAGATCGTATCCGGCGCCGTTCGGCTTCCACTCAGCCTCGCGGAATAATGAAAACACTCCCCAGGGCCCTGGATAATCCACACTGCCGCCGTCAACCAGTTTTTTTGTGGCCGCGGCCGTGAGGGGCGACCAAATAATTTGCACAGCGCCTCCGGGGTAGGACATGGTTTGGCCGTCGATGGTCACGCTGAACTGCTTCACCCCCTGCGGCGGGAGCGGCGCGAGCGAGAAACGCAACTGGGGCTGCCCGGCGCCGTTCGGATAAAATGCCCGCTGAAGGCCCATGGCGCGGTTGAAGAACGCAAGAAAAGCGGGACTGATCTTTGCCGGGCTCGCGGGATTTGCAACATATCCTGTGCCGGCGAAAGTGAGGACGCTGGCAAGATTCTGCGTGTAGAAATTGGAAAGCGCGCCGCCTGGCTGGAAAAGAGCGGTGAATTGCGCGGGCGCAGCGGCCGGGCTGCGCGGGTTCGAGCTGAACGGGTACTGGCCGAACAGCGGGCGGAATTGAGCGCAAAACGACCGGCCCTGGCCGTTCAAAGCTTCGCCAGGCTTGGGCATGGCGGACTGAACGTTGGTAATGGGTTCGAGCAGCAGCTTTTGCGTGAGACCATCCACGCGGCCGGACGGGTCCGGGGTGAAAGCTTGCGCAATCTGGGCGGTGGTCGTTGTCGCTTGCGCAGCCGCGCCCGCGACGGGATTAGGCGCCCCACCCGCTCCAGGCGCCACCGGAGCCTGCGGCTGTTGCGCCAATTGATCCACCGAGCTTTTCAGGTTTAACAGCGCGCCCAGGTAGTTCTGGTTTGCGGGGGATACGTACTGAGTTTGATCGGAAGGCGGCACCACTTTCGCTACCGGCTGGAATTCTTTTAATGCGCCGGGGCTGGCGGAGACGTTGTGCGAGATTAGCCAGAGTAGCTCAAGCAATGGAGACGTGTTGCCGGTCAGGGCGCCAAGCTTGCGGCTGGCGTCGCTCAGATTCGAATAAGGCGATACGCGCGCCGCGGCAAGGAATTGGCGCCACGCGCCGGCGAACTCAGTTTGATAACGCTGGCGAAGGTGTTGCTGCAGGGTGATGACGTCAACGGTCCCGTTCACCTGCGTCCCGAGTACCCAGGGCTCACCCTTCATGAAGGGCTGAGGGTTATCGAGGTCCTTCTGCATCGCCGCCCAGCCCTCTTTCGTATACGCCCCGGCAATTTCCTCTGCGTCGGTAACGATCCCAATCGAGTTTGGATAGGCGTGACTGTAGATCACCGGCGCGCTGCTTTTGGCGGCATCCGCCAGCATGGCTCGATAGACGCGCTCTTCGGGCGGGAAAAGATTCAGATAGGCCCGCGCATGGGCTATCGCGTCTTGATCGGCCTGGGAAGCAAAACAAGTCGTGGCTTGAAGCTGAGCCTCGTTTTGAAGCGTGTTGCCGTAGAAGTCGAGCTGCGCCCTGGCAAGCTGCTCCTCCTGTGCGCTCACGGCGCGGCCGGCGGACCAGACCTTATACATCTCAGGGGTGAGGAACGGCTGGCGGCTCTCTTCTGGATTAGTTGTGGTAATCAGATAAGCCCTGAGCTCGTCGTACGCAACGCCGTAATCGCCCGTGGGAGCGGTAGGAAGGCCGCGCAAAGAGGAAACGAGTGAAGTCTGGGTTGGGCCAAGCAATGCCTGGCGGAACTCTTGCGCGTAGGCGCTGCAGGCGATGGGATAAAGCTTGTGGCCCGTGTAAAGCCACCATCCGAGCCGCCAGGGTTCGCCATTGCGGTTGTAGTTTCCAATTTTCTCAAGCGGCTTGCGGAGAGCTTCCAGTTGCTGGAGCTGATCCATGAGAGATGTGTTGGGTGAATTTGCTTGCGCCGCTTCGGCGGCGTGAGTCACTTGCGTTTCGAGGGTGCGATTGCCGAGGAACGACACGATGAAGCCGATGCTGAAGATCAGGCAAATCACAGCCGCAGAGGCGAGCAGAAAGCGCCGCCAGAAATTGACTTTGCTGCTCGATCCGCTGGTGGCGAGACCGGCGCGGTCGCGCAAAAAAATATCGTTGAACAAACGGCCAAGGAATACGGGCTGCTGAACCGCCTTGGTTCGGCCTCCACCCGCTGCCATTCCCCGCAGGTCAAACACCTGGGTACTCGATGCGCCTGGGACCGCCTGCCGCTGTTGCGCCGCGAGCCGCTGGATTTGGGCGGCGCTGATGACGCGCGTCGCGCCCATATCCTCTTCAACCGGCGTAGCGGCGGGGCGCGTAGTTTCCGCAGCGGGCTCCGTTTCCACCAGAACCGTGCGCCGGCCGGCGAAGTAAAAGCCGCGCAAAACTGGGCGGGCGGTGAGCTGGCTTGGCCGGCACAAATCCACGAGAAATTGGACGATGGGCGCCCGCAGCTTGCGAAATTCACGCGGGAACTCGTAGGCTCCGGGAAGCCGCTCCGCATTGTGCTCGCGCGCCAGGAAATCGACCCGGCCGTCGCTCAGGCCGTAAAACAGCTCGTCGAAAGCGGCGGTCAGGCGCTTGGTTTCCCGCTCCGCGAAAAGCCCCGTTCCAAGGTTCGGCAAAATGGGCAAGGTGGCTCCGAAAACTTGCGCGGCCTCATCTGGAACGAAATTCCCCGCATAATCGGAAAAAGATGGAATTAGATCGAGTTTGGTGAAAAGGACGTAGAGCGGCAAACTGATGCCAAGGCGGTGCGAGCATTCCTCAAGGCTCGATCGCAGAGCGCGCAGCGCCCCGGCATTCGCTTCGGCGCCGCCGGGCTTGAGAAAAGTTTCGCAACTGACACACACAATGGCTGCCCTGGGCGCAGGACCTTTGCGCCCGAATACGGATGACATTCCCCTGGGCGCAATGCGCCGGATGAGCCGTGCCCACGCGGCGGGCTGGGTAAGCAGACCACCCGCGGCTTCGGTGAGCACCGCCTGACTGGTAAACCAGAGGTTGACGGCTCGAGTGGGGACGATTTTTTCATCCTGGGAGATTTGCCCGGCCAGAAGCTCGCACTCGATGCCCGATTCGAGCACCACACTCGTTTTTCCCGACCCCGCTTCGCCCGCGAGCAGGATCACTGGCTGCTTTCCGATGCCCGCGCCGCGGCCGAGGCGTGACGACCTCAGCCGCGACTCAGCCTGCCGGACTAAGAAGTCGATTTCCTGCTCCCCGGTCATAGCCCCAGTGGATCCCTCGGGCTCTCCCGGCTCTGCTGGGCTGGGCTGCGAATGCCACCACCAAAGCAGCGCGCTGGCTCCAATGAGTCCGAGCGCGGCAAAAACGCCCGCAAGAATCCAGAAGCTCGGTCCTTTCAGGTGGATGAGCGTTGCGACAACTATGCCCGCCACCACGAAAATGACAAAGACAATGAGCGCGATTATATTTTTCCAGATGGGTTTCATCGATGTCCCCTCGCGGGCTTCATTTCAAACCCTTCACGCAAGCGCGCTGGCGAAACACGGCTTTAGAGTCTGTGTGACAACTGCCCTTTCTGCGTTGTAGCGGCGCTCGGAGCCTGCCCTGACGCAGGAAGGGAGCGCCGGGTCACTTGAAAAATAAAGACCGGCGGCCAGAGGCTGCCGCTACAACCGCAGGCGCCACATAGGCTCTTTAGCCAAGCGTCAGCTTAAAACTGACAAAAAGGGCGACTGCCAAAATCAAGCAACCCAGCGCCGTAAATGCGAGGCGCCGGGCCCAGCGGTCCGACCGTTTTGCGGGCGCGGCGTTAATGGCGTCCGCCCAGGGCGCGCTGAAGGGTTGGTTAGGTCCGCGAATCCGGCGTATCCGCTCGGCGAGCGCGTCTTTATAGCCGCGGAGGGCCTCCGGCCCGCTGATGCCATAGCGGCCGCGATAGCCGAGCAGCAGGCACAAGTCATAGACTTCGAGCAGATCGCCGAGATCGGCCGAGTCCTTGCCCGCAAGCAGCCGGTCTAAGCCCTGGAAGAATAATTCACCGGCCACGTGCCCCCCAAACAGTTCCTCTTGCAAGGGCTTGCGCGCCCAGTCGGCGAAAATCGGATTCCGCGAGTTGAGAACTGATTCATCGAGAAGGGCCACTATAGCGAAAGAAGCCATGCGGACGTCCTGCGCGCCATAACCTTTGGCGAGGCCGGCTTGCTCGGCTTTCTTGAGCGCCGACCGGATATGGGCGCGGAAGGATTCCGCATCGCTCACGCCTTGGCGGTCTGAACGCACGCGCACGATCACGGTGAGAAGCTCCTGGTAGATCAGCGCCAGATTTTCGGGCCGGGCGCGGTAAGGCGCTGTTGCTCCCGCTGGCTCCGGCTGTGTCGCTTGTGCGGCCATGAAAATTATCCTTTAGCAGTTTGCTGGAAAACGCGTAACGGTGCTCTATCCAAATTATTCACAAGGGCGTTAGCATCCCCGGAAGGGCGGGATTTCAACCCCGCCGGAAACGCGAACTTCTTCTACTTTTTCGTTTCGTGCCGTGACGCTGTAGTCTGTTACCTATTCCATTGCTCCATACGCCAGTGTCCAGAAGTCGGTGAATACCTTCGGCGGTTCTGGCGAGTCCATCATGCGCTGCGTGAAGAGGATACCGATCATTTCTTCCGCGGGGTCGATGTATGCCGTTGTGCCGAAGCCGCCGGTCCAACCGAACCGACCCGGAGAGTGGTAGATCTCGTTGCGCCGGATGTCCACCGCCATTCCTAAACCCCAACTGGAATGCGTACCGAAGAAGAATTCGGAGCCTGCGCGTTGCTCCGGTGTGAGTTGATCTGAAGTCATCAGCTCCACTGTGGCGCGAGAAAGAATTTGCTCCCGGCCGCGCCGGTCCCCGCACTGTCCCTTGTTCAGCATCATGCGGCTAAAGGCAAAATAGTCATCGATTGTCGAGACCAGCCCACCTCCGCCCGATTCGGAGGGCGGCTCAGAACTCCAGGCGCTGTTTGCCTTATCGTCAAAAAAATCCAGCCTGTTCGATTGATGATTGAAGAAATAAAGCCCAGCCAGGCGGTCGATTTTTTCGGGAGGCACGTGGAAGGCGGTGTCTTTCATGGCGAGTGTATCGAAGATGCGCTCGCGCATGAACGTGCCGAGTGATTGTCCTGAAACCCGCGCGATCAAGGCCCCAAGCACATCGCCGCTCACGTGATACATCCACCGCTCGCCCGGTTGCGCCAGCAACGGCAGCGAGCCGAGCTTCTGCAGCCATTCGTCCATGCCTGGCGCTTGCGAGGGCAGCATAGGGCCATCGCCGCCAATCCGATATTCACGTATCAACTTCTGGATTGGATACGTGCCCGGCATCGCCATCACACTACCGAAGCCCATGCGGTAGGTCAGTAGATCGCGAACGGTGATCGCGCGCAACACAGGCACTGTGTCATCAGGCTCTGAAGATATGGACTTCAGCACGAGGCGATTTGCAAGTTCCGGCAGCCACGGCTCGATCGAATCGTCGAGGCGTAACTTGCATTCCTCTACCAAAATCATTGCCGCAACTGCAGTGATGAGCTTCGTGATCGAAGCAATGCGAAAGATCGTGTCACGCTTCATCGGCGTCGGATCGCCAACGAACATTGTGCCGAGCGTCTCCACGTAAACGTCGTCATGACGGCTGACGAGCGCAACGATCCCAGGTATCTCTTTACGTTCGATGTGCCCGGATAACACACGATGCATTCGCTCGAGCCGCGACTTCGAAAGACCTATCATGCTTGTGTTCAACTCCTCGCGCTTGTCGGCTGGCGATGTAGCGCCCGTTCAAGTTGATGGATCAATATTTGCGCTCGCGGCGTGAAACTTATGTATTCTGTTGGGCGCCCATAACGGCACGGCCAATCCTAATAAAATCGGCCGTGCTTGACCGTCACATGCGCTTCAAAGCATTTAAATTATGGCGATGTAAAAATCGCCTCTACACTTGTCAACTTCTTCAATCAAGGGTTTTCAACAAACGCTATCCTTCGAGAAGTACGAAAAGGTCGAGCTCAGGGCTCGGAATTTCTCCGGGCGCGTAAATTCCTACGCGCCGCGTCTTGACGATATGTTCCCAGCAGGGTCCGCTCTGATTAATCGAAAAATACTGATGCGTTACCTTGGGTGAAACCGCCGCGGGGGGCACAGGCAAATGGGTAAGCACAAGGCCCGGAAGCGCCCTTTTCACCAGCTCGATCACGAACTGGCTGGAACAAACTTTGACCAGTTGGGGTGTGAGGGAGATCAACTCTACCTCGCCGATTTCGGCATGAACGCCAAAAATCCACCGCGCCCGGTCAATGCACCTCTGGTCATGAATTTCCCCTTCATAGAGATATTTCGCAACCGGTTTTAAAGGAATTGAAACGCAGTTTTCCGGAAAAATAGTGACCAAATGGGTGCGAATGTGCTCATCGAGCGCCTTGAAGCACTTCTCCAGGTTTTGATGTTCGTAGAGGGGAATGTCGCGCGGGTGCGAATCCGCTTTGAAGGTGCACAGCGCGCCCGCAAGGCGGGCAAGCTCGAGAAAAGCCTGTTCAGGATGGCCGCGCCGCGCCGCATACAGATGGCGTAACGGCGCAAGACTTGTGTTGAGTGTGTGAAGATACCAGAAATTGGCGACATCCTGCGCCGAAAGCCCCGCCGCAAGTTTTGCGCCCTTACGCCCGCCATGAGAAAGCATCGAGGTTTTCTCCTCAAGATCCTCAATCAACTTGCGAAGCAGGGTAAGAATTCTTTCACTAGCGGTGATGTCGAGGCAGGGAGGAATGAAATCCGGATCGTAAACAAAACGTCCAGAGCCATCCCGCATCACTCGAGCAATCGGAAGCGTTACCAATCCCTCGGCGGATTCGGTCTCCAAATGAATGCTGATGTTCTTGTGGCCCAGTTGAAGCGTTTTTTCGTCGCGGCCCGTGTTCTCGTCAGCCAGCGGGTGCGGTCTCGCCCAGTAGCGGGTGAGCGGAGCAGAACCATTTTCTGTAATAGCGCAATTCAACCCGTCGGGCTTGTAGGATGGAACTGCAAGCTCGATGCCGAGCGATTGCTGCGTCGGTGGAAACAACTCGCTGACGTTGCGCGCGGGGGGAAGCGGGTCGCTTTCCGGCATGTGGAACAACAGGCCGTCAGGAAAAATCCCGCGAGCGTGGACAAGTGAAACCGTCCCGTTGCGGAGCGCGTCTGCGTCTAGCTCATAAGCTAGAAACCCGCAAGGCTCAAACCAAAGGTTCGACGTGGTAAAGTGAATCAGGTCTTCGAAATAGCGATTTTGGGCCTGGAAATGGTGAGTTCCAAGGTACATTCCCTCCGACCACACGACTTTTGAAAGACTCTTCATGCAGTTTGACGGCCCGCTGGGCGCTCTCCTGTTGGCCCGCGATTTGCCGGCCTCCGCGTGCGCCGGCTCCCGGCGACCGTCAAGATTCTCCTCTTGAACGACCGTTAAGTCCCTTCATGGGCGCGAGCGGCGCGGCATCATGAGTTGATTATAATTTCCTAAAAAAGCTGCGTTTGCGCGCTGCTCAATGAGTGTCATCATGAGACGCAGCCAAAGGGTTGTCAAGTAGTTAAACAGAACCCGACGGTTCAAAAGCGAGTGACAAGCGGCAAGTCTTAAGTCCCTTGCTTGTCTCTCGTCTATGGTTTCTGGTCAATTGTCTCAATTATTAGAATGGTTTATTGCAAATGTCCGCAACTGTCCACTTTTGATAACGGTGATGATAGAATAACCCTGCGTCTTCACCCAGGAACGTGTTATGGACTTTCTTTCCCAGTATGAAAACCTGCAGCTTGCCGCCGAAGGCGAAACAAAAACCTTCAGAGCGCGGCAAGCGGCCACTCAGCGTCCGGTCCTCTTGCATCAGCTTAGCAGCAACCCGCGTTCGGGGCGCCAGCTTCACTTGCTTGCCCTCGTGCTGCGCTACACGTCCAACCTTCGACCTGGAAGCCCGAGCCCAATCCTGGGAATCGAAGAACAGGGAGACTCGGTTTGGGTGATCACCGAGGATCGTCCAGAGCTGGCCAACCTTTGGGACTGGATGGAGCGCGAAGCCCCGGGCCGTGAAGCTTCTGGCAAAGCGGCGCCCGGCGGAGCGCCGGCCGCTTCGGGGATGGTTCCCGCCGGTTCCACGAGCAGCGAATCTTTGCCAGCGCCGGCAGGTCTCGATGAAAAGACCGTTCTTTTCGCCACACGGCTTGCCGCTGCGGATTCTTCGCCGGTGGTTGACATTGACGCGACGGTGTTTGCCCCGTCTGGGCCGCCGCATACGCACACACAGGAAGGGAGCCAGCCGCCGTCCAGGTCCGCTCAGAAACCAGCGCCCGCAGCCGGCGACGTGACGCGCTTTTTCTCCGCCCTACCCGAAAGCGAGTCCGGCGACCAGAAGACCGCAGTGACGCCGCCCGCGGCTTCCGCAAACCATGCCAGCTCCGAAAAAAACGATTCGACGCTGACGTTGCAGAAACCTGAAGGATTGCCTTCCGCTGGCCCGGACGACCGCACGCGAATGATCTCCTCGCCCGTAGCTTCTGCGCCGCCGGGCAACTTTACGACGATCTTCAAGACGCCCACCGCTGGGGGCTCAACCGCTCAACCCGCGCCGCCGCAACCGCCTAGTGAGAATGCCGTTGATCTCGCAGAACCGCCGGGCGATTTTACGATGCTTTTCCGCAAGCCGCCGGGTTCATCCGTGGCAGGTGAACAAAAGCCCCGGTTTATGGGCTTCACGGCGCCGACGCCAGAAAAATCCAAGTTCATCGAGACCACCCAGATCGAAGCGGCGCCTTCTCCCGCTGCGCCCGAGCCGGTAGCGCCGCCCCAGCCGCCCGCACTCCAGCAGTCTGGCAGCTTCACCATGGTTTTTGGCTCGCCTGCGGAGAGCGAGGGCGATAAAACCCAAGGGTTTTCCGGGCTTCCAGATTTTCCTGGCCCATCAGAAGAAGGTCCAACCACGGCATCGCAGACGGGAGAGTTTACTCAGGTTTTCCAGCGCCCTCCAGCATCGTCTTTTAGGAGTGTTGAATCCCAGGAAAAGCAGGAGCCAGGAGCCTTCACGCGCATCTTTCAGATTCCAGTTGGAAGCGATCTGTTGACGGCAGCCGAGTCGCAAACCATATTCTCGCATCCGCCCGCTTCGAACACTGCGCCCTCATGGCAGACCGATGCGGCTGAAAAGTCCGCCGCAATGCTTGAAGCGCCGCCGGATTCGCCGCCCGCGCCGGCTGGCGGTTTGCTCGGAATTCCCGCAACGCCATTTAAGCCGCCGGCCATTCCTGCGGGCGGCGGACTGAAGCCCCCGGCGATGCCCTCAATCCCCAAGCCTTCTATCCGAAGAGTTGCAGCGCCGAAAGCGCCGCCTCTTGCGCCGCCAAAAATTCCAGCCGCCGCTCCAAAGGCGCCCAAGCTTCCCGGCCTTGAGAAAGTTGTGGGCAAGCCAGGTCCGTCAATTGTGCCGCTCATCCTCATTTTCGGCGGCATCGTTCTGGTTGCGGCGCTCATCGTGCTATTCTTCGTCACCAGGCATTAACCAAGATTTCTCACCCGCTTGCCGGTGCAAAGGAAGGAAGGGCGAGGTTAAAACCCCACTCTTCCGGCCGGCCTAATTAGAAATCCGGCCGAACAGCGTGCCGCGCTTATCCTGCCTGAGGCAGCAAAATCATCAATTCGAGCTGCGGAGCCACGAAATCCGCCGGGACGTAAGCAGCGAGGTTCCGGGCGCGTCCCACCGCGTCCCAGGACTCACCGGATTGGTTCAGGCTGAAGTATTGGTAGTTGAGTTTGACGGGGAGGGCGCCAGGCGGGTTGGCCGTGTGGGTGAGCCGGATGCCTTGCAGAGCCTGGCGGACCAGCGTTTCGATCTGAGTCGCAGCGCCAATCTTGATCAGCGCCGGCGTTTTCTTAATCAGGTCCGCTTCCTTCATCTCGGCGCTGACGGCAAGATACATTTTTGTGTTGGCAAAATACTTGTCGTCCGCAATTGCGGTGGCATAGATCGAAGGCTGCACAAGCTTCAGCGGCAGCGAGACGAAATTAGTGGGTACCACGGTTTCGAGAAGATGGCGGAGAATTTCATCGAGCGCCATGAAGCAAGGTCCCAGCTCATCGTGATTGTAGACAGGGAAATCGTGCGGCTGAAATTTATTGGAAAAAGTTGTAAGCGCGCCGGCGAGCGCCGTCATGGCGGAAAAAAGCTCTTCCGGATGCCCCTTCTTGGTCTCAAAAAGGTGGCGCAAAATGGGGAAATACGAGTTGGTGGTGTAGAGAAGCCAGAAATTGGCGATGTCCGCAGCCGAAAAATCGGCGAGGCTCTGATTCTTTTGCCGGCGCATTCCGGCTTGCAGGGCGCTCTTTGCCGAAAGGATTTCCACCAGCCGCCGCAAAATCCCCATCAGATAATTGCTGGCTGTAATATCGAGCAGCGGGGGGACAAACCGCTCGTCAAGCTGAAACAGGTTTGCCGCTGTCCGCGTCACCCGCGCAACCCGCAGCGCCGTATTGCCCTGGCGCGATTCCCCCTCGGCTAGCAGCCGGAAGTTCTTCCGCGCGTATTGCACCGGCTTTTCGGCGACGCCGGTATTTTCGTCCCTGACCATTGCGACTTCGGCGAGGAAGCGAGTGTCGGCCCGTTGGTCCGCCAGAGAGACGTTCCTGCCGCGCTCACGGTATTGAGGAATGGCGAGGTAGACATCCACCGTATCGTGCTCGGCGTCAAAAAACGGTACGAGCGACTTCACCGGCGGCGCCGAGTCCGATTCAGGGAGATCGAAAGACATTCCATCGGGAAGGATTCCGGAGGCGCTCGAAATTGCGAAATCGCCGGCGGCGAGCAATTCCGGGTCGATGCGCAAAGACGAAAAACCCCACGGCCGGAAGCTGAGCGCCCCGGTGCGAAACTCAAGCGCGCTTTCGATGAACCGGTCTTGCACCTGCATGTGCTGGGGGGTGAGGAAAGTCCCTTTGGACCAGATGACCGGTTGCAGCCGCTTCATTACAGTTGAAACTGGCAAAGGCCCTCCATGCGCGAGCGGATTCTCATCGTTAGGCAGTATAAGCTTGCCGCTTCGGGCTTTGCAATGGCGAGGGAGTGCGGGTCTTTGGAAGGGGGGGGTTGTAACCCCGCCCTTCCAAGTCCGGACGTGTACGGTCGGAGCCTTCGCGGTCTGCTGCTTAGCGGCGTCGGCGCTGCGC
>JBOGJY010000106.1:0-5910 GCA_050745325.1 Terriglobia bacterium | reverse complement strand
CGCGTTTTCAACCACCCGCCCAGGCGGAACCGAAGCATTTCGCGACCCTAAAGCCTTGGCGGATTTTTTGGAGAGAAACTGGCGCTCGGGAGTGGCCCAATGATCGACTTTCACACGCATCCGGTGCTCATCGAGGAGCTGGCGCAAAAATACCCGAACTATCGGAGGATGGCGCGCGAGATTTTTCAGATTGGGAACAACTTCCAGCCGCTTGAAACATTTTTCCTCCAGATGGATGTGGCCGGAATCAGCCGCGCCGTCTTATTGCCGGTTGATTGCGCCCGCGCGCGAGGAGATTCGGTCAGTTCGAACGAGCAGGTTGCGGAATTGTGCGCCCGGAGCGCGCGCTTCACCGGATTTGCCAGCGTCGATCCGCTGAAAGATGGGGCCGTCCGGGAACTGGAACACTCGGTCAACGAAATGGGGCTGAAAGGCTTGAAACTGGATCCGGCGCTTCAGGATTTCAAGCCGGACGATGACAAGGCCTGGGCCGTCTATGAGGCCGCCGAATCCCTGAAGATTCCTCTCGTGATGCACACCGGGATGAGTTGGGCGCCTGAGGCGCCACTCGAAAGAGGCCAGCCGCTGCTGCTCGAAAGTGCGATCCGCCGGTTTACCGGGTTGAATTTTGTTCTCGCCCACTTCGCTTGGCCGTGGGTTTGGGAAGCAACGGCTCTCGCTCTAAAATATCCCAATGTTTACTTGGATACGTCGTGCCTCTATTATGACAGCCCGAAGGAGTTTTTCCAGTTCGTCTTCTCGAAGCAGATTCCAACGACAGTGCTTGAGCGGAGCCTGCGCAACAAAGTGGTTTTCGGCTCCAACTATCCAAGGGTTGAGATTAAGAATATGGTTCATGCTCTGAAGACGCTCAATCTGACGGAAGGATGCCTGGCAAGGATTTTCAACGATAATGCGGAGGGGCTCCTTGGAAAACGGGAACAGTAAAGGCCGGGATTGCGTAAGGCGCCACTTCTGCCGGAAAGTAGAATTAATCCGATGATCATCAAGCTGGCGCGTCTGAAGCTCCAGACCCGCAAATCGGAAGAGGCAATCAATATCACTCCGCAGGTCGAAGAAGCCGTGAAAGCCAGCGGCGTCCGCAATGGCCTCGTTAACGTTCTCACTAGCCATACTTCGTCCGGCTTGCTGGTGACGGAAGGCATCCCGTGCCTGGAGGAGGATATTCTCACCCATTTCGCGCGTCTCTTTCCGGAAGACGAAAACTATCATCACCGCCGCTACCTAGACTACGACGGGCGCCTGGGGTTTAATGCCGATGCTCATCTTAAGAGCGTTCTGGGCGGAATTCACTGCATGTTTCCCATCGAAAATAGCGAGATCGTCAAGGGATCCCGCCAGACGATTTACTTCATGGAGTACGACGGGCCGTTGGAAAGAACCTGTCTGGTGCAGGTTATAGGTGAACCCTAACAGAGTCTCGGTGAAAACTGGCTTGGTCTGTTACGCGGAAGGGTTGTCATGTCGCTTTGTGGTACCCGCAAAGGATGAAAATGACACCGCACGGCCGAAGGTGATGAAGAATCTCGCAAGACCCGCAATTTCAATTCAAGATCCTTCGCTTCGCTCAGGATGACAGGCACTGATAATTTCTTTACAGTTTTTCAGCCAGGCAGTCCGAGGGAATTCTTCATGAAGAAGCTGAACTTGGCTTGTGTTATCACATTGATTCTTGCTGTGGCGGGTGGACTGCCCGCGCAGTCCACTGGACCGCTTCAGAACTCCTCGCTCACGGTACGGGTGCGATCTCAGGACGGATCTTATGAGATTTTCGCACGGGGGCTGCCTGATCCTGTTCTGATCTCGCGCGTGGGGGCTGAAATAGACGGCCATTGGGTACGGTCGACGGATTATCCCCATCATCAGACAGCGGAGTCCACCTTTGAAGATTCGTTGGGCCACGCCCATACCCTTACCACTGTTTTCAGCGGCCTGCCAGGGAAGCCTGAACTGATTTGCACCGTGCGTCTTTACGACGATCTGAAGTACGGGGATGTCTCCGTCGAGGTTCGCAACACGACGCAAGGAGTCATCTTGGTCCAGGCCATCCGCGACGTGGATGCCGTAGGCAATCAGCGCATTGCGCTAGGCGGCCCGCAGCAGGAAGACCGTGTGATGGCGGAAACCGCAAGCGAGGACCCGCCCGTCCACATCGGCGGCTTGGATCAGGCCCCGCATGGGATTTACTTCGGCGTGCGGAGCGACCTGATTTACAATCTCCGCAGCAAAAAGAGCCTGATGGTGGCGGCGCTCACTTCAGACCGGTTCATGACCCTTTCGCACCTGCGGGTAGCTAAAGATTCTTCGGGCGCTCCGCGCATTGCTTCATTTACGATGGATTCGACCGGAACGACGGAGTGGGTGATCCAGCGTGACGATGATATGGCGCCGGGCCAGCGGATGCCACTCAGCCTTTCTGTGCCCGCCCGAGGGTCGCTTTCCTCAGAGCGCGAGATGTTCGCGGCTGGAAGCGATTACTATGCCCAGCTTGAAGCGTATGGCGCCGCCGTTCGCATCCTTCACCGCGCGCGCCTGGCCGCGGATGCGCCGATGGGCTGGTGGGGCTGGACCGCCTTTTACGGAGGCGTCAACGAAGGGGAAGTCCTGACCAACTCGGATTGGCTGGCCGCGCATCTCGCGGCGCTCGGGTACAACTACTTTCATATCGACGAAGGCTACGATTACGCGCGCGGCGAGTATACTACTCCCAACGTGACGCAGTTCCCGCACGGCATGAGGAGTCTCGGCTATTCCATCACCCATCACGGTCTCACATTTGGTATCTGGACGGCGCCCTTCGAGGTTTCCGAAAGGTCTTGGGTGTATGAGAACCACAAAGACTGGCTAGTCCACGACGCGCAGGGCAAGCCCATCTTCATCGGTTATGTCAGCCGCCACGGGGACCCCCTCTATGTCCTCGACGCCACCAATCCAGGGGCGCAGGCGTACCTTCGGAACACCTATCGCGTGCTCACCCGGGAATGGGGCGTCCGGTACATCAAGCTAGACTTCATGGATTCTTCGGCGATCGAAGGTTACCACTATCGACCGAACACGACGGCGCTTGAGGCTCAGCGGACCGGCCTTGTGATCATCCGCCAGGCTGTAGGCGACGACGTGCTGCTTGATAAGGACGGCAGCCCCATGCTGAACACGGTTGGACTCACGGATGAGGGACGGATTTCTGTCGATACCGGCCACTCCTTTGAGGCGAGCAAGGATGCGGCGCCCAACATCGCCAATCGATTCTACATGAACGATAGTTTCTACCGCAGTGACCCGGACGCGTTTTCCGTGTCGAAACAGATGGAGCCGCAGCAGACTTGGCACGAGTCCAAAAGCGGCCTGACAATGAACGAGGCACAAGTCCAGATCGTGCTCGCCGCGATTTCTGGGGGAATGTATGAGATCGGCGACGACTTGCCCACCCTTGGCTCAGAGCCTGAGCGACTGGCTCTTGTCAAAAACAAGGAGCTTATAGGCTTGAACCGTCTGGGAAGGGCAGCCGTACCCTTAGATTTGATGACGTTCCAGACAGCGGACGAGCAGCCAAGCGTCTTTTTTCTGCGCGAAGACAAAGGTCAGGCGATGCTCGCAGTGTTCAACTGGACCGAGGGGCCTCGCTCCCATCAATTCAGCCTGGCCGGATTGGGGCTGGCGGCCGGCCATCCCTTCCAGGCCTTCGACGTCCTAAACCATGACGCGCCCGTCGCGCTTCAAAGCGGCGCGCTCATGTTGCAGGATCAAGCCCCGCATTCGGTGTGGTTAATCAAGCTCGTTGATACTTCTATTCCAGCCGCCGGACCCACCATCGCGGCGCATGTTCCATCCAATGCGCGAGCAGGACAGCCTGTAACGCTTTCCGCCGATGCCGCGTCGAGTGGCGTGCCAGCCACTTGTTACCAGTGGAATTTCGGAGATGGAACCAGCGCCACAGGGCCGGAGGCAACGCACACCTACAGTCTGTCCGGGACTTTTACGGTTCATCTGACGGCGACGGGAGTTGAGGGTGTTGACACGCAGAGAACGTTTAAGGTGGCGGTGACCGGTTACCCGGGCACGGCGTTCGACTTTAAGTCCAACCGCCGTTATGTCGAGCGGGATCAGGGCGAGCACTGAAAATTCCGTGCTCCTTGCACGCCACGCACGATTGGGGAGGTCATAAGGGCGCGGTGTCAGGGTTCTTCAGGCGCAGTTGCGTCCGCCGCCAGTCTCGAAGAAGAGCGCGGCCTGAATTCCTTTCTCTTCACACCTTCATTTTTTAACCAAAATTGAGATTGACCATTTAGAACGGCCTAGTATAGTGCGTCGTCGCGCAATTGTGGTGCGGCTGCGCCGGCGCTTAACCGGAATCGAGCGACAAAATATGCAGCCGCCGGACAGGGCGAATATGGTTCGATCATCCAAAACAAAGACGACGGATGAAGGCGGCGAGGCCCGCCTGCACCGGCGGCTTGGTCTGCTCAACGCCATCTCTATCAATATGTCAAACATGATCGGCATCGGGCCTTTCATCACCGTTCCGATCATTATTGGCGCCATGGGCGGCCCGCAAAGCCTCATCTGTTGGCTGGCTGGCGCCGTCCTGGCGATTGCCGATGGCCTCGTCATTGCAGAACTGGGCGCGGCGCTTCCCGGGTCGGGCGGAACCTACGTCTTCCTGCGCGATAGTTACGGCCGGGAGCGTTGGGGAAGGCTGATGGCGTGGATGTTTGCCTGGGAGTTTCTCTTTTTTGGCACGCTCGAGATCGCTTCCGGCTCCATTGGTATGGCTCAGTACGTCAGTTACCTATGGGGAGGGCTCGCGCGGCATCCCTGGGGCATGAAATTTGTCGCTGCGGTCATCACGCTGGCCGCGATGGCCGCGCTCTATCGCAAGATTAAGGACGTTGCGCGGCTGATGCTGATCTTGTGGATCACTACCTTAATCACTACAGGTTGGGTCATCGTCACAGGTCTGGCGAAGATGAATCTTCACCTCGCGCTCAGCTTCCCGCACGGCGCCTTTAGCCCGGGTATGTCATTCCTTTTGGGACTCGGAAACGGCACGGTGGTGGTCGTTTACAACTTTCTCGGGTATTACCAGGTGTGCTATCTGGGCGATGAAGTCAAGCAGCCCGAGAGAACCATTCCGCGCGCGGTAATTGTTTCAATTCTGATCGTCGCAATCATCGATTTCCTTGTTTCGTTCAGTTTGATTTCCGTCATCCCTTGGCGTGAAATGGTGCGTCCCGGCTCGCCCGCCAACCTGGCGGTCGCCTCCGTGTTTATGCGGCGGGCATACGGCGGCTGGGCGGCGATTTTGTTGACCTTGATGATTCTCGTTACCGCGTTTGGCTCCGTCTACGCGTTGATGCTCGGGTATTCGCGGATTCCGTTTGCCGCCGCGCGCGACGGCATCTTTTTCCGCTGGCTCGGCAAATTGCATCCAACAGGCGGGTTTCCCAACCGGGCGCTGCTTCTAGTCGGGCTATTGGCAGCCTGCGCCACGCTCTTTAACCTGACCGACATTATCACCGGATTGATCGTGGCGAGAATACTTGTGCAGTTTGTGGGCCATACAATCGGTTTATTTATTTTTCGCCATCGTGAACCAGCTTCGAAGCTGCCATTCAAAATGTGGCTTTATCCGGCGCCGGCGATTCTTGCTCTCATTGGGTGGTTTTACGTTTTCTTCAGCCCCATCATAGGTCCCGGCGGCGCCAAATACGCCGTCTACGCCTTCAGCACCGTCGGAGCCGGCCTGATCCTCTATTTCGTCCTGGCCGCGAAGAGACGGGAATGGCCGTATGCCCCCCCCGAACCAAGACAGGTCGACCACAGATTACCTTGACGAGATCGATGCACGCCTGGAACAAGCTTGGCGGCTGATCGATCAAGCGCCGGCGG
>JBOGJY010000105.1:0-9809 GCA_050745325.1 Terriglobia bacterium | reverse complement strand
GTCTGTCGCTCTTTATTAGACGTTTTTAATTTTCCTTTTCCATAATCAAAGATTAGAAACGTTGATTCTAAAGACTCGCTAGGCTTCGTTCCGCGAATTTGTTAGTTTCCCCATTCCCTCCCGGCTGTTTTCTAATCTTTGGGCGCCCGCTGTGTAGCGCCGAGTTTTGCTTTTGAAACTCTGCGGCATTTTTGTCTGGACCCGCGAAAAGCCGCAGAGTTTCAAAAGCAAAACTCTGCGCTACAAGGCCCTCACTCAACCTACCAGACCACTCTGAGACTTTTGAGAAAAATGGGATAAATGAGACGATTTTTCGTTGCCCTTGCAGCATCGGACGCGCGACGGCGCCTTCTTCCGCTTAACAGGTTGCCGAAAAACCCGCTGAAGGATGGCGCAGCGATTTTACAGCGCCACAAGTTCAAGGTTCCGAAATCGCTATAAAGCCGACGCTACGCACTTTTCAAAAACCTATTACGGGTCCAGCCAAGCGCCAGCAAACCCGTAGCCACAAGGAGGACACTCGCCGGCTCGAGCGTTGACGACGGTGGCGGAGGGGGCGGGGAGCCCGAACCCCAGTTGCTCGTCGCCGTCAAGCCGAAGCCTCCCGTCAAGTCTGTCGTATACGTTCCCGGCGTGAGTCCCATAAAATCAATGCTGCTGGGGTTCCAGGCGAGCGTGCCGCTTTCCGTGATGAGTCTCCCGAAGAGGGCGCGAAGCCTAGCCGCGTCGAGCTGGGTTCATTATCCAGGAAGTCAGGCGTCTTCCATTGGCCGCAAAATAAGCCTTGACTCCGTAGCATGGTACAGGCTCTAGACTGTTTTTGGGTGGAGTGGTCCTCATGAATTCGATGACGATTGGAAACGTGGCGAAACGCGCCGGTGTTGGCGTAGAAACTCTCCGTTTTTACGAGCGCATAGGCCTCATCGACGAGCCGCCTCGAAAGGATTCCGGCTACCGCCAGTATCCAGCGGACACGATAGACCAAGTGCGCCTTATCAAGCGCGCCAAGGAACTCGGGTTTTCGCTCAAGGAAATTAAAGAACTCATGGCCTTGCGTATCGCGCCAGGGGCCACCTGCGCCCAAGTCAAAGAACGCGCCGAGGTGAAGATCGAGGACATCGAGGAAAAAATCCGCAGCTTGCAGCGGATGAAACGGGCGCTGCAGAAGCTGATGTCGGCTTGCGGCGGCGAGGTCTCGGTGAGTGAATGCCCGGTCCTGGATGCTCTGGAGGATGGGAAGAGCCGATGACTGTCGAACTGATTTATGGTCGCGACTGCCCGAACGCTAAGAGGGCGCGCACGAATCTTGTAAAGGCGCTGGCCGCGGTCACCGGCGAAGTGCGATGGACCGAATGGGATCGCGACGCTCCCGAGAGCCCCCAGCATGTCAATGGCTACGGATCGCCCACAATCCTCGTGAACGGAAAGGATGTTGCCGGAGCCGTGCCTGGCGGGACCAGCCCGTCGTGCCGTCTCTATCGAAACGCGACGAACGGGTTTGACGGCGCACCGTCAGTTGAACAGATTATGGCAGCGTTGAGCGCGCGCGATCCAGATGTGCGCGGAAGATCAGGACGTTTCTGCAACCCTACAACTACAGATGGAGAAATGAGATGACCATAGCGAATCGAATCGAAGAGTTAACAGCAACCTTAACCGCCACTGCCGCGACGTGCATGCCGCCAGAGAGCCGTTCCGTCTATCGCACTCTGGTACTGCTCTTGGCTAAAGGGGCGCCCGTATCAGTGGAAGACGTTGCTCGGGCGATGGGGATAGCACGCGAGGACGCGATGCAGGCGCTAAGTCGAACACCGAGTCTTGAATGGGACGAAGCCGGCATGATCGTCGGTGCAGGACTCACTCTCCGGCGCACTCCATATCGTTTCCGTATGGAAGGTTGCACGCTGTTCACCTGGTGCGCCCTGGACACCTTGATATTCCCAAGCGTGATTGGACAAAAAGCGGAGGTGGAGTCAGCGTGCGCCGCCACGGGCACACCAGTAAGGGTGACGGTCACGCCGGAAGGTGTAAAGACATTCGAGCCGCGCGAAGCCGTCATTTCTTGCTTCGCGGGCGCCGCCTCAGGTGATGTGCGACGCGTTTTCTGTCAGTACTCTCAGTTCTTCCAGTCGGCGGAGTCGGCAGCCGGGTGGCTGGCGGCGCATCCGGGCGGGACAACTCTGACAGTACCTGAGGCCTACAAGCTGGGCCGATTGTTGACCGAGTCTTTTTTGGAACGCTCTGGGCAAGTTCGGCGTGAGTCGTAGCGCCGTAAGCCCGAGGGCGCGATATATCGGGCGCGCAGCTGGATAGGGCCCGCCCGGATAACGGAGGAAGACGATGGTCGAACCGCACCCCAAGAAAGAAAGGTGGAGGGCTTACGTGGCGCCTCTCGTGGCGATATTGAGTGTGATCGCCTCGATCATCTGCTGCCTACCACTGGCGTTTCTCGGCGCTCTGGGCGCAGCGGGCGCAAGCACTGTATTTGCTGTGGTCAGGCCATGGTTACTGGTTCTCTCCGCAGGCATGCTTGCCGTCGGCTTTGTCCAACTTTATCGAAAACGGAAATGCTCGCGGCGGAGCGTTGCTGCCGTCACCCTATTGTGGGTAGCAGTAGCAATTTTTCTCGCCACGGTCTTTTTTCCACAGCAAGTTGCAGGCCTGCTGATTCATATCCATATCCAGTTGTGAAAGGTTCAAACGGACATGAAAAAAGCACTCCTCGTGTTGGTCACCATCCTCGCGGTTGTCGGAGCGTTTGCCTTGTGGTCTGCCCGCCAGCCTCGCCGAACGCCTTCAGGTCAGGCGCCGCTCGAGTCGCTCAGCCCTGCGGATTTTTCGGATTTCCGCAATGCCTTTAACGGCTCACGTTCGAGTGTGCGGATGGTGCTATTGTTTTCTCCAACTTGTCCGGTGTGCCTGCAAGGGGCTGCCGCGACCGAATCGTTGCTCGAGAGAATCCATGATCCTAAGCTCGAAATTCTGGTGGTTTGGGAGCCGATCTTGCCAACAGACTGGCAACGGCCAACAAGTGCCGTCCTGCAACGCCTCCATAATCCCGCCGTGGTGCAGTTTTGGGATCACAATCATCTGGTGGCACAGGCGATCTCGCGGGAGTTGATTTCCGACCCAACCGGACCAAAGCCCCACTGTTGTGGCCTACACCGAAACCTCTGGGATTTTGCGGCGCTTTATCCCAAGGGAAGCTTGTGGCAGTCGGCGCCGCCAAAGGCTGCCTTTGCCGACGGCACTGTCGCGGACGTCCAGCAGCGCCTTGGGAGCAATCTCGCCCGCCTGCTGAGTAGCTGGGAGTCTTCTCCCCAAGACTCTGCGCAAACTGCCGTACCTGACGGTACAGTGCTGCGATCGGCAATGGCGGTCTTTGCAGAGCGAGGCCTTCGATAACCTCCTGAAGCTGCGCCGACAAGGCACGACGCTCGCCACGGTCGTCGCGCTTCTTTCGGGTTAGCCCCGCCAGACCGAAGAGACGATACTGTGCCAGCCATCGATGTGCAGTTCGGTACGGTATGCCGGCAGCTCGTGTGATACTTTTATCGATATCTCATATTGCGAGATAATATCTCATTTGAGATATTATCTATATCTGAAGCAAAAACGTGTGTCAATAAGTTTTTCATTTTGGCGTCAGAAGTGAAATCGCCAGCGGAATTCCACGTAAACCTGACGGGGGTCTGTGAAATGGGTCCCGCCGAAGGTGTTGCTGTCATCAAGCATGAAGCGGGTGTTGGCCAGATTGAGCGCATTCAAGCTGATAGAAAATCGCTCTCCGATGGATTTTCCCAGCGCCAGGTCCACAACCGAATGGGGCGGGAGGTGGGCCGGCCCGTTGCCGTTGAGAAAGCCGGAGCCAAAGGAATACGTTGCATCCGCCCAGCTCCGGAGCGGAAGCCGCACGTTCAGCACCGAACTCACGGTATTCCGCTGATCGTGGTCGAGCAGGAAATAACTTGCGGGAACCAGCCCGATGAGACCGCCTGTAACCGGCCCCAACCCTTCAGCAATCTGATTGGAGTACGCAATTCGCAACTGCCCCCGGCCAAGTATTTCCGGCGAACTCAGGCTAACCTCCGTACCGCTAATCAGCGCAGCCAAGTCCGTCAAGGGTAGGAAGATGTCGGAATTTCCGACCTCATCGTGGTCGAGAAAATTACTGGCGCTGGTACGGAAATGGTCCACGTTCAAAGACCAGCGGCGCAGCGGCGCGGATAGGCCAATGTCCCACTGGTGGTCGTGCTCACCTGCCAAGGAAACGAATCCGGCGCCCTGCTCCAGCGCAAAGTTGAGCAGCGGACCCGAGACGGTATCGAGCGGCGGCGGCTGGTAGTAGGTGGCGTAATAACCGTGGAGGAGCCAATGGACCCGCGGAATCCGAAGCGCCGCGCCCAGGCGCGGGTCTGCCGCATTCTCACTGATCAGCCCGCCATAGTGCGTCAGCCGGACGCCGCCGTTGAGCGTCAGCCACGAGCTCAGTTTGTATTGGTCCCCGGCAAACAACGATTCCGAGTTGCCCCAGGGCAGAAACTTCTGGCTAAGAACTTGGCCGCCCGGATTGGCCGCGAGCGAAAAGATCGTGTTGTCGCGCTGCCCCCAAACCTCCAGGCCCGCGCGGAAGTTATGCCGCCCCTTCGGGATCGCCAGCGTCGCCAGCCCGCCCATGTAACTCGACTGGCGATTATCGTTGAGCACGAACGGCGTGTCGGCGGGACCACCGAGATAACCGGCGCGGTTGTAGTTGAAAAACGGAGAGACGGTGAGCACGATACCGCTGGGCGTGCTGTGCGCCCAGGTGAAGCCCAGCATGTCATCGCGCTCGAGGTCGAGGTCGCGGATGCCGGCCGCTTGCGCCGCCGCGTCATTTGGAATCTGGAAGTGATTGCTTTGGAGTGAGGCGACGACGCGGAGCTGGTTTGCCGCCGTCGGGTTATAAAGGATTGAAGCGAATCCGCCGAGACCGCTGGTCTGATCGTGAATGATCTCAGGCGTGGGCGCCGCGAGACCCAGGTCCGAGCGGTTCCCATCTATGCTCGCATAATAGGCGAAGCGCTCAGTGTGGCTGCCGAAACTCAGCAAATCATCGGTCTGGTTAAAGCTTCCGTAGGTCGTGATTAAATCGCCTTCGTTGTTGCGATCGAATCCCGATGGCGTTACCACGTTGAAGAAACCGTAAGTCCGGTCGCCATACTCGGAAGAATAGCCGCCGGTCTGCGCCTGGAGCGACTCAACGTTCCTGGGATCGATCAGCGGGCCGACGTTGCTTGCGATATTGGTGTTGATTACCGGAATTCCGTCGAAAAACCAGCTCTCCTGATGGCCGCCCCGCACGTGCAGCATGTCGTGCACCATGGTGGCGCCGGGAACGAAGTCGGTGATCATGGCCAGGCTGTTGGCGAGGCTTGCACCCGGCGCCTGGGCAATCTCCTTCGATGAGATCACGGTTTGCGTGGTCGAGGTTTCCGTATCGAGAGTCGCGGGCGCGCCTGAGACCGTGACGGATTGCCTGACCCCGGCAAGCTGCATTTGCAAGTGAGCTACCGCGTTGCCTTCAGCGCGGACCTCAAGCTTCTCCGAGAATTCCTGAAAACCGGAGGCCGAAGCGGTAATCGTGTAATCACCCGGCGGAACGTTGCGGAATTCAAATTCTCCATTTTGATCCGAGCGCGCCGATTCCGCCCAATTCGAGCTGGCAGCGGCTAGCGTGACCAAGACGCCTGGGACTGGCCGGTGTTCCGAATCGTGGGTGATGCCGTGCAACACGGCCCCGGGCGCAGCGGCGCTCAGACTGCTGGAAATCCAAATGACCAAGGCGAGAAAATACACACTCCGCCATCTCATCATTCCTCCTATTCGCGCGCGTTCGCGTGAAGACGCACGAGCGCGCCGTTGAGATTTTCCGCTTATATGAGGAATTCAGGAAAAGCGCCAGGGAGGGTGATAGGGCTGCCGCGGATGGCCATCGGGAGCGGCTTCCGGCATGGAAACATGAAAGGGGGATGAAACAAAAGGACTGCGCAGAGTGCTGTAATCCACCGGATTAAAACACAGCGGGTTGTGGTTTGAGCTTAAATACAGCGATGAGACTGGCGACACTGAACACGCGCACGCCATGCTGCAATGGTCCGGCTTCGCGTGTTTTGGCATACGGCAGTTTGCCGGCATCCCGGAACCCGGCTTGCCCATTGAATCCATGTGGCCCATCAGGCAGTGTCCGTGCGCGCAGCAATCCGCAGAAGCGCAGCAGCTTGCAGCGCCATGCCCCAGGGTTAGCCAACCAAGAGAGGGCAATCCTGCGAGCGCGAAAGAAAGAAGCAATATCCAGGCGTGAACCGTCCTTGTCATTCAGGCTTATTCTAACATTTCAAGGCGGAGGCCGCGACTCGTCTGCCAAGCGCCTCATTCCCAAAACGACGATGGGGTTAGCCAGCAAGATTTACACCTGCAACGTGTCTCCTTCGCGGGCCACAAGTTTATAGAGCGCCGGGCCGAGGTAGATGCCGAGGAAGAGGCGCGAAATCAAGCCCGCGACAATTACAATCGCAAAAGGCCGCTGCGTATCGGAGCCGATGTTGTGCGAAAGAGCGGCGGGCAATAAGCCGAGGCAGGCGACTAGCGCGGTCATTGCGATAGGGCGCAGGCGCACGACGGAGGCTTCGAGGGTCGCGTTGTGAATGTCCAGCCCATCCAGCCGCAGCTTGTTGACGTAGCTGAAAAGGATTACAAAAGTCTCGACGGCAACACCCATTAACGCCAGCAGCCCCAGCATGGAAGAGACGCTAAATGGCGTATGAGTCAGCTTAAGCGCAATGAGCGCCCCAACCGGCTCCGTCATCACCACCGCCACCGCGGTAATGACCGGAAACTTGAAGTTGCCATAAAGCACAAAGAGAATCAAAAAGATTAGAAATATCGTAAGCGGCCCAATGACTTTGATTTGCTCCCTGGCGGCAAGGTATTCGCTGTATTCGCCACCCCAGACCATCTGATATCCGGGCGGCAAATGGACGGCCTTATTCACGGCGTTTTGTCCCGCTGCCACGGCGCCGGCCAGATCACGGCCCTGGATGTCATACTGCACGCCAATATACCTGGAGTTGTTTTCGCGATAAATGAAAGCTGCGCCGTTGCCCACGCGGATTTGCGCAAGCTGGCGCAGCGGAATCTGGCGCCCGGCGGGATCGCCGACCAGGAGGTTGCCAATTTCCGTCTCGTTGCTGCGGTATTGGGGCTCCATGCGCACCACGAGGTCAAATTCCTTTTCCCCCTGGATTACTTGCGTCACGGCCTGCCCGCCCACCGCCGCCTGGACCACCGCTTCCACGTCCGCGACGTTAATTCCATAGCGGGCGCAGTCGGCGCGGTTTACATCCACGATAAGGCTAGGCTGGCCAAGCTCCCGCACCACCACCAAATCTGTAAACCCGGGCACGTGTTCGAGAGTTCTCTTCACCTGAATGGCGTTGTTCTGCAGCACGGTCAGGTCCTGCCCATAAATTTTCACCGCCAACGCGCTTTTCAAGCCCGTCAACGCTTCGTCGACCGCATCTTCCGCGGGCTGCGTGTAGTTGAAGATGATGCCGGGAAATGTTTGCAGCTTGTCGTTGACGGCGCTGATAAGTTCTTCTTTGGTGCGAATGCGCCCCTTCTTCCAAACGGAGTTGTTGTAAGGCCTGAGACCGACGTAAAACTCATCATTGAAAAATCCCGTCGGATCGGTGCCGTCATCCGGGCGTCCCAGTTCCGACGCCACCGTGGTGACCTGTGGAAAAGACATCAAAATATCCCGAATCTCAGGCGAAATCTTCGCCGCCTCTTGCCACGAGATCGTATAAGGCATTGTGGCCCTCACCCAGAGCGCGCCTTCGTCCATATGAGGCATGAATTCCGCGCCGATGTAGGGAACCATCAAAAGACCCGCGGCGAAGATAATCATAAAGATCAAGAAGGTGAGTTTGGGATAGGTCAAGCACCATTCCAGTTGCCGCCGGTAAACCCGCTTGCACCATTCATACGGACGATTGACCTTTTCCTTTACGCCCTTCTTGAACCAGTAGGATGCCAGCATGGGGACCAGAGTGAGAGCGAAAATCAGCGATCCGATGAGCGCAAAAGCCATCGTATCCGCCATAGGGCGGAACAACGTTCCCGCGGCGCCCCGCAAAGCATAGATAGGAAGATAACCTGCAATAATAACCAGGACCGCATAAAAAATAGGCCGGTCCACTTCACCGGCGGCTGCGAGGATCACGTCGAAGAGTTTATAGTCCTGGCCGTGGCGCACGCCCAGTTCGCGATAAATATTCTCCATCATCATCACGGCGGCTTCGACCAGGATGCCAAAATCGATAGCGCCAATAGAGAGCAGGTTTGCGTCCACTCCATTCGCATGGAGAAAGATAAAAGCGAATAGCAGCGAAAGTGGAATAGTCACCGCCACAATGACTGCGGCGCGAAAGCTGATCAGGAAAACAACAAGAATAATCAGCACCAGGATCATGCCGCGAAGCAGGTTGGACTCGACGGTATCGGTAGTAAGCTTCACCAAATCGCTGCGGTCATAGAAGGGAACAACCTTGACGTCAGGCGGCAGGACTGTCTTATTCAGCTTCTCTGTTTCCCGCTCGACGCCCTGGAGAACGTTCTGCGTTTCTTCACCCGTCCGCATGAGGATTACGCCTTCGACGGCGTCATCCTGATGCATATAGCCGAATTCGCCAAGGCGCGGCGCGTTTCCGATCACTGTATTGCCGATGTCTTTCACGAGCACAGGAGCGCCGTTCTGGCTGGCCACGACAATGTTGTTGATATCCTGCAGGTCCTTGACTAGCCCCAGACCTCGCACGTAATAGAACTGGCCGCCTTGCGAATAGAAGCCTCCCCCCGTGTTCGCGTTATTCACCGAAAGAGCCTGCATGACCTGCGGCACGGTAAGGTGATAGTTAAAAAGCCGGGTAGGATCAAGCAGCACTTGATATTGCATCACCTCGCCGCCAAAACCCGAATCATCCGCCACGCCGGGCACAGACCTGTAAGCGCGCTCGAGCACCCAGTCCTCAATCGTCTTGAGTTCCATCGGGGAGCGATCCGGGCTTTGAATCACATAGCGGTAGATCAGGTCGCTTGGGCTCGAAAGCGGCGCCAAACTGGGCGTGACGCCCGGCGGCAGGCTGACATTGCTTAAGCGCTGGAACGCAAGCTCGCGGCAGAAATATTTGTCGGTGCCATAACTGAACGTCATGATGACGTCCGACAGGCCGTAAAGCGAAATAGACCGCATGTAGGTGAGGTTGGGAATGCCGTTCATTTCCACTTCAATGGGCACCGTCACCAGGCGTTCGGTTTCCTCAGCAGCGTGACCCGGCCATTGCGTGATGATCTCCGCCATCGGCGGAGCGAGGTCCGGATAGGCTTCGATGGGCATGTGCAGGAATGACACCACGCCGATGATCGCAATGGCGGTAGTCATCAATAAGATCAAAAATCGCTGGTGCAGCGCGAAATGAACGATTCGATGAATCATCGGATAGTTTGAGCTTGGTTACGGCGAAGGAACCGCAATCCTAACCCAGTCATCTCCCGTCAATGTTGAAGTGAGTTTGCAAATTGTAGGAACAAGCTGCCGTCAGCCACAACCTCTTCACCCGCTTGCAAGCCGCCTAAAACCTGGGTTCTCCCCGCTTGTGTCTGGCCGATAGTAATCAATCGCTGCGCAAACTCTCCCGGCCCGGCAACAGCGTACACAAAGGGTTGATTTTCGCTATTCCTGAGCACGGCGGCGTCGGGCACGGAGAGCG
>JBOGJY010000104.1:0-5734 GCA_050745325.1 Terriglobia bacterium | reverse complement strand
GGCGGCGAGACGCCGCCGCCACATTCACATCAACTTTTATGGCTCAATCTCTAGTATACTACGAGTTGTTTATTAGATAGTCAACAGGCTACGTGGATGGGGAAGAAATGGGCAGTGGGCGCAGGGCGTTAATCTAAATTGCCCCGCCCGTGAGTACACCCGTCCAAATATATTGATGTGGCTTGACACTCAAAGCCTGGCAGTGTCCATAATGAAGTTGCTGGGCGGAGAGGGATAACGTTGTCTGAACCCATTCAAAACCTCACCTTAGAAACAAGCGCCGAGGTGGGCGGTGGGGTGGGCGCGCAACTCCGTTTGGAGATTGAGTCGATGGGCGAGCGTTTGCGCGCGCTCGAAAAGAGCGTTCAGGAGCTTAGGGCGCAGTTTGAACGCACGCTCGCTCTCGCCCGGCAAAGCCAGCCGCGCTTGGGCGCAACCCAGGCCGCCGTAAGCGCCACGCCGGATTTGCCACCTCCAGAGCCGGTCTCGTCCGCAGACCAAGCGGAAAGAACACAACAGGAAGCGAAGCGGTATGCGTGGCTGCTGGTTTCCGAAATCGAGCTTTACAACCCGGCGGACGTGGCCGAGGGCCGGGAGAAGGGGGATCTCTACCCACGCCTGAAGGTTCATATCGAGCGCAGCCGGAAGGCTTACGAAAACCGGTTTGGCAAATCCACCCCCGGCCAGCCGGATTACTTCCACGAGGAAATCGTGCGCGTTCTCGCGCAAGGCGACGCTGCGCTTCTCGGCCCCGGATATCCTTTCCACTTCGAGTGAGACCCCTAAGACTGATGGTTCAACTCGCGCTGGTTGCGCTTCTTCTCGCCGCCGCTGGCAGAGCACAGCAGGCAGCACGCTACAGGGCAGCGTCCGCTTACACCGCCGTAACCCCGCGCCTGCGAACGCTTGCCGCCCGCGCGCGCACACGGCGCGGCTGGAGCGATCTCAGGCGCTACACCCATTCCGCCGGAAGCCAGGAATCGCGCGGGCTCGCTTACTTCGCGCTGGGCTACCGCGAATATCTGGCGCAGGAAGATGGCCTGGCGGCGGAGGATTTCAAAGCGGCCGCGAACTGCTCGCTGGCGGATATTGCCACATACTATGGAGCCCTTGCCAGCCGCCAGATCAATCGCCCTGACGATGCCATCACCGCGCTGACTGGTTTTCGGGAGCGGTATCCGCAAAGCATCTACCGGCTGCGCGTGGCCGACCTGCTGGCGAGCCTTCTCATCAAGGCAGGCCGCCCCGAGCAAGCCCTCGATGAGCTTCAGGCGGAGCCGCTCACCAAGCGGCGCTCGTCTTCCCTGCTGCTCACCGCCCAAGCCGAAGGCGCTCTGAAGAATGATATGGCGGCCGCGCAAACGTATCAGGTGATTTACGTGGCCTTCCCCACCGTGCCCGAAGCGCGCCAGGCGGAGACAGCCCTCAATCAGCTTCGCCAGCGGCTGGGCCCGCATTTCCCGGAGATGAACGATGAGGCGCAAACCGTGCGCGCGAAAAACCTTTTGCAGCGCGGGCGCTACCCGCAAGCACTCGCCAGTTACGATAATTCGCTGCTCACCCTGCCCCACAGCTGGCGCGCTGCGAGCTGGCGGATTGGACGCGCGCGGTGCTTCATCGCCATGCGCCAGTATGCTCTTGCGCTGACGGCGCTCAGCCAGAAAGAGAAGGACCCCGATCTTGACGCCGAGCGGCTGTCGCTCCGCGTGAGGGTCGACGAACTCAATAACGATGAGCCTTCCATGCTGAAGGATCTGGATGAGGCTTATCACCAGCACCCGCACTCCTCCTATTACGCCGACGCGCTCGCCTACGCGGGCGGATACTTTGCGCGCCAGGGATTCTGGCCGAACGCGGCCAAATACTACGCGCTGCTGGCGCAAAACTTTCCCGATAGCGGCTACGCGAGCGAGGCCGCGTGGCGCGTGGCGTGGTACAGCGTGCTCGCGGGAAATCTCGAAGCGGCCGAAACCGGGCTGGCTGGTTTTCTGAAGCATTTTCCCGGTTCTTCCCTCGCCCCGGCGGCGCTGTATTGGTTGGCGCAGGTTGAAGGCGGCCAAGGACACTCCGAAGACGCCGGGGAGATTTACCGCTTGCTGGCGGCGCGCTATGAGGAGACCTATTACGGCCTCCGGGCGCGGCAAAAACTTCCGCGCCGGGCAAGAACGCGCACAACGGACGCCCGAAGCGATGAACCCTCCGCAAGCCACGCGCTTCAACAACTCGGCGTCACCATTGCCGCGCGCCCGGCCGCGCCGCTCGCGCCTTGCGGCGCAGATGCGCCCGATGATCTGCTGACGCCTTCCCATACGCTGGCCGAGTTGAGTCTGACCGATCTGGCGGAGCAGGTTCTGGAAGACACAATGGCTTCTCATCCAGACGATCCGCTAATTGCCGTGGCGCTGGCCCGGAGCCGCGCCGCGCGAAAAGACGCCGCCGGGGCGCTTTTCGCGGCAAAAGAGGCGGCGCCCAGGTACGGTGAATATCCCTTTAGCGCGCTGCCCGAGGACGTATGGAAGTTCCTCTATCCCCGGACCGATTGGAGCCTGGTGCGGCGCTACGCCCGCGCCGACCGGCTGGACCCGTACCTGGTGATGGGGCTGATCCGCCAGGAGTCGGCGTTTAATCCGCGCGCCACGTCTTCCACCAACGCGCGCGGCCTGATGCAGATGGAGCCTTACACCGCGGTCGACCGCGTGCGCGGGCGCTTGCGCCGCCGGCGCGTGGTGCGCTCGCTCTACAGCCCCGCTTACAACATCCGCGCCGGATGCCTTTACCTTCGCGGCCTGCTGCGCCAGTTCGATAACAATCTGCCGGAAACCCTGGCCGCCTATAATGCGGGCGATATCCGCGTGCGGCAATGGATGGTCAACAGTAAGGTGGAAGACCCGGACAAATTCCTCGAAACCATTCCATTTACCGACACCAGGGCCTACGTCGAGATGGTCCTGAGGGACCGGATGATCTATCACAGTATTCTTACCGGAGAGGCCAGATTCGTGAGTTGTCCCTTCGGCGCGCGGCGCGGCGGAATCGAATCATTGAGCCGTTGATTGATTCTCAGCGCGGCGCCACGCGCCGCCTTTTGCAGGGACGCTGCTGATGTCATGGTACGCTCGCCCTGCCGCGGCTTGGAACCGGTTGGGTAGATCAGGGTTTTTCATGTTTTGGTAGTATCGCAGTTTCGGGTGTAGCGGCGGGTTTACCCCGCCATATTGTGGCGGCATAAAGCCGCCTCTCCATCAAACTGAGACACTACACATGTTTTGTGGACGTTGCCCAGCAACATCATCGCGTATTAAGATTAGAAACGCATCATGGAGACACAATTGACCAAGCGCGCGCCTGTTTCGGGCAAGGCGCAGCAATTTACCGAATCCGTCATCCGCGAGATGACGCGGCTGGCCCTCGAGCACGGCGCGGTGAACCTCGCGCAGGGGTTCCCGGACTTCCCTGCCCCCGCTGAAGTGAAGGAAGCTGCGGTCGCCGCCATCCGGGCCGATGTCAACCAGTATTCGATTACCTGGGGCGCAAAGGAAATGCGGCGCGCGGTGGCGGAGCGATTCGAGCGCGATACGGGGCTCGCCATCGATCCCGAGCGCGAGATCACCGTTACCTGCGGCGCCACCGAGGCGATGATCTCTTCGTTGCTCGCCATCATCGATCCTGGCGACGAAGTGGTGGTTTTCGAACCCTTCTACGAGAACTACGGGCCGGATAGCGTCATCTGCGGCGCGCGGCCGCGTTATGTGCCGCTTCGCCCCCCCGATTGGACGTTTGATCCCGCTGAACTCGCCGCGGCTTTCAGCGAGCGCACACGCGCCATTGTGCTGAACACGCCGAACAATCCGACCGGCAAGGTTTTTACGCAGACCGAGCTGGAGCAGATTGCCGTACTCTGCGAGCGTTGGGACGCCTACGCCGTCTCCGATGAGATTTACCAATACATCGTGTATGACGGAGCGCAGCATATTTCGATTGCATCGCTTCCGGCTATGCGCGAGCGGAGCATCACCATCAATAGCATGTCGAAGACGTACAGCGTCACAGGCTGGCGCGTGGGTTATGCGGTCGGGCCGCCGGCCGTCTCTGACGCTATCCGCAAAATGCACGATTTCATCACCGTCGGCGCGCCGGCGCCGCTGCAGGAGGCCGGCGCTGTGGCCTTGCGAATGCCGGAAAGTTATTATGCGAAAATCCGCGAGGAGTACGCTCGCCGTCGCGACCGCTTTCTTCCCGTGCTCGAGAAGGCAGGCTTCCGGTGTTTTAAGCCGCGAGGAGCCTACTACATCATGACCGATATCACGGATTTCGGATTCCCGAACGACGTGGAATTTGCGCGCTACATGGTAAAAGACATTGGCGTGGCCGTGGTTCCCGGCAGCAGTTTCTACAGCCAGCCTGGGGCGGGCAGCCAGCAGGTGCGTTTCTGCTACAGCAAAACCGATGCAACGCTCGACGACGCCGCCGAAAAACTGATGCGGCTGCGCGGCTGAATGCTAGTGTTGCCTGAAGCAAATACGTTGACCGTAGTGCCGTCCTTTAGGGCAGCATGCCGGGCATAAAGCCCGGCGCTACGTATTACGGTTTCAACTTAGATTGACGAGACGCGCCGCCGGGAAGCGGAAGGGCACGGTTTTAACCTTGCCCTTCCACTTGCATTTTCATGCTTTGCGGATGCCGCAAAGAGACGGGTAAACCCATTGAACTTGGACAAGGTTGGCAAATGGGAGGGACGAACGGGAGGTTCGATGAAGAAGACCGTATGCGTGGCAATAGTTATTTTCCTTGCGTCAATCTCCGCCCGCGCGGACGTGGTGACGCTCAAAGACGGCGAGCGGCTGACGGGAAACTGGGTGACCGTACAGGGCGGCAATCTGAACTTTCATTCGGACACGTTGGGCGCGGTTTCCATCCCTCTCTCCAAAGTAAGCTCGTTCAGCGTTTCGGCTGAAGCGGTGATCGTCCGGACGGATCATTCCACCGTCAGAGGCCAACTCGAATTGCTGCCCTCGGGAGACTGGCGGGTGACGCACGCGGGAAGCAGCCAAGTTGTGCAGGCGGCGAGTGTGGATACGATCATGCCCGAAGCCGCTTTCACGGCGCTGGTCGAACACAAGGGAAAGCTCTATCAGGACTGGCACGGTTCGGCAAACTTAGGTTATGACTTGCAGCGCGGCGACCAGCAAACGGGCGCGCTCAGCGCCGGCATAGCCGCACTCCGCGAACGGCCCGAAGCCCCTGTGTTCATCCGCCACTTCCGCACCAATTACTCGTTGCTGATGCTCTTTTCCAAGGCTCAACAGGGCAGCACGGTGATCCGTTCGAATACCATCAGCACCCTCTTACGCGAGGATTACCTTTTCTCCCCGGACAATTTCTTCTTTGTGTCCGGCGAGCTCGACCATATCCAGACCCAGGGACTCTACCTGCGCCAGACGTACGGCGGCGGCTATGGCCGTGACGTCATTCATACTTCGCGCACGCTCTTCAGCGTTCTTGGCGGTTTGACTTTCGTGAACGAGAAATTCTATACGGGCGGACCGGCGCGGCAGAGCGCGCAGCTTTTATTTGGCGAACGATTGGGTATTGCGCTTGGACCTAGAATGCACTTTGACCATTACTTGAATTTCTACCCCAACCTCAGCGACACCGGCGAATATCACTTTGATACCGCGTCCAGCCTCAGTTTCAAGCTCACTTCGCGCCTTGCGGCCAACATCAGCCTGATCGA
>JBOGJY010000103.1:0-18993 GCA_050745325.1 Terriglobia bacterium | reverse complement strand
TCGTTCCGGTTTCGACTCTTTGTTTTCAATGACTTGGAAAAAGTAAAACAATCCTTTTTTGTTTTTTAGCCCCCTTTTGCCCCCCATTTCTTCCTCCCATTCCGTCTGTTTTTGATCCATCAGCAGGGCGCCTTGCTTGGCTTTCTGTTTTCGATTGCTTGCATCATGTTTCCAAGTTATAAGCCCAACAGCGGCCCCCAAGTCCCCCGGCGCCGGCGCACGATGAAGGCAGACGCTTTCTAATCTTGGGAACACCCGCCTTGTAGGATGAAAACCAAGATACAAGCGCAGAGTTTTGCTTTTGAAACTCTGCGGCATTTTAGCGGTCCCTACGAAAAGCCGCAGAGTTTTAACCCCAAAACTGTGCGCTACAAAAAACGACGCCGCAGCGTTTGTAGCGCCATTATAGAATCAAGCTCCGTTTTTGGCCCTGCGGCGCTTCCTCCAGCTTTCTCGAAACCTTATCTATTTTACCTCATCGCTAAGAGACAAATGAGATAAACGAGATAGATTATTATTTTCTAATGCTGAATTTTTGTCTCTCCAGCCCTTTCAGCTTTGACCGGAGCAACGCCTCCGGCCTGTTCCATTTTGTCACGATTATGCCGATGTCACTGAAGAATATGATCTTATGCTCTAATCCCAGGCGAAAAGCTGCAACTAAAGGCCTATTCTGCGTCCATTTTTCTAATCTTATTCTGAAAAAAACAGTCTCGTTTGTCTCATCCGTCTCCAAATTCTCAAAGTGGGGTGTTATCGTTCTAAATGTAACCTCCTTTGGGATAAGGGGAGGGCGGGCGGCCACCGCGAGGGACACCCGCCCTCTCCTGTGGGTAAAATCAGGTTTTCGAAGCTTGGCTTGGTCCGGCTGGACAGAACTCTGAGCGTTATGGACCTGAGTTGGAGGATGGGGGAGGGGAAATGACCGAACTGATCCTGGCGTTTCTAATAATTCTATTTTGCGCGCCATTCGTGACTTTAGCACGCCGCACGGCGCTGTACCCGGTCAGAGCCAGAGGCTCGCGGCGCGCTGGCTGCCCACGCTGCAAACGCAGCCACTATAATTTCTAGTTCTCCGCAACCCCGCCATCGAAATATCCTCCTCTTTTTGTATCAGCGACAAGACTTCTAGCTTCGGTCCCGCCCGGCGTCATTATGTGGAATTTTATAACGCCACCCCCAATCCGGAATTGTTTTTGCGAGTCTGAAGCGTGAGACTGGCAAACGATAAATAACCACTGTAACGCAGGTGATTTGAGACATTGGTGAGACCTGTGCGTCTAGAGAGCCGAGCGCGACAATAAGTTGTTGTGATCTTCGCCAGCTTCTGCTAGCATCAGGACGTTTGAACTGGCCTGGACGCTAGACGGGGGGCTTGCTGATGACGCCTGCGCGCCAGTAGAGTCCGCCGGTCCAAGCCCCGCCGAATCCAAATCCTGAGGAGGAAGAAACATGACGATTCAGAAAATCAAAGCTCCTACACAACTTCAGCGCGCCGTCAAGCGCCGGCAAGGCATACTGGCTGAGGTTATTACCAATCTCAAAAAGCTCAAGGAAGGCGAGGCGTTGCGGCTGAGCGCGCCCGAAAACTTCCCGGGCAGGACGCCGCGGGCCATCTACCAGGCTTTATGGCGGCACGCGCGGAAACAGGGCATTCAAATGGCCTTCCTTTATGATGAAGAAAAGCAGCGCGTCGTCGTAACCCGCGTCAATAAGCTATAAAGAATAAGCATGGCCAAGTGGAGGAGAGACGGCGCCGCGCCAGGTGGAGGGCGGGCTTTTCCCGGAGCCTTTTTCTCTTTGACGCGAGCGTGCTTTTGGTGGTCAAATAAGAGAAGTTATCGAAGGGCCATGAGTCCTTCCGGGAGTGACTTCATCATGGGAGCGTCGCATATGAAGCGTTTAGTATTTTTTCTTGTGGCGTGTTTGATGGTTTCAGGCATGGCGGTCCTCGCCCGCGCGCAGGGCCAGTCAAGCCAGGAATCTCTACAGAACAACCTGAACGAGATCACAATCCCCGAAGGCACAGAGTTCAAGCTCCAGCTCCACACCTCGATTAATTCCAAGACCTCTAAAACCGGTGATCGTGTCATTGCCACGTTGATTGAGCCTGTCAATGTGGAAGACATTACCGTGCTCAAGAAAGGGGAGCGCGTTCTAGGCCACGTCAATGAAGTTAAAGCGGCTGCGCATCGCGGTAAGGGCGGATATCTCAGCGTTACGTTTGACACCATCGAAATGCCGAACGGAGAAAAAGTGGCCATCCTGGGATCGCTGACGGAAGTTTTTTCGAGCGCCCAGAATGGCAGCCTGAACGTGGGGCCTGAAGGTGACCTGAAGGGCGGCGGGGCGTCACACAAGGAGCAGCTCGCCATGTTTGCGGCTCCGACGGCAGGCGCTGCGGCAGCCGGATTGGGTCCTGGCATTGCGGTCGGCGTAGCCGCTGGGGTGGCGGCGCTGGTGATCCCGAAAGGGAAGCAAGCCGTTTTGATGGCGGGTTCATTGGTTGGAATGCGGTTAGATGAAGATATCACGGTCAACCTGCCGCCCGGCACGTTCAGCAGCCCTACACCCCCCGATTCCGGGTCTTCTTCTTCGTCCGGCGGAACTCCGTAGAGAACGGGAGATTGCCTCCCCGGGTTAACACGCCCTTTTGGGAGAAGTGAATACCGCCCCCTCCGCTGATTTACTCGAAGTTTAATGCTGGTGTTTGTCTCGAGTTTTTCCCGCCAGAGAATCGCTTCAGGAAACTTGAGGTCAATAGATGGCCCCGCAGTCTCACGGCTCTACCCGTATTGCCTCTCTTGACGGTCTCCGCGCCTTGGCGATTCTTTTCGTCCTCCTGGGCCACCTGGCCGGGACACAGCACTACCCTCACATTTTGAAGTGGCTGGATACGGGCGAATTTGGCGTTCGTGTCTTTTTTGTGCTTTCGGGCTTTTTGATTACCACGCTTCTGCTGAAAGAACTCGAAGTCACCCGCCGGATTTCTCTAAAGAAATTTTACCTGCGCCGCGTCTTCCGGATTTTCCCAGCCTCATATGCGTACATCTTGGTTATATCCATCCTGGGTTTGTCCGGTGTCGTCGTCTTACATGCTCATGATATCGCCCATGCCGTAACCTACACTTCAAATTATTATGACGCTCGCAGCTGGTATGCGGGACATCTGTGGTCCCTTTCCGTGGAGGAGCAATTTTACCTTTTATGGCCTCTAACCCTGTTTGTTGCGGGCAAGAAACGGGGGATGGTCATTGCCGGGTTGGTGTGCCTCGTGGTTCCGGCCATTCGATGCGGTGAATTTGCCTTCTTGCATCTTCCTGTCTACGCGCGGTTTGAGACAAATGCTGATAGCCTTGCGGCCGGTTGCCTGCTTGCAGGCGCGCGTGAATGGCTTAACCGGCAGAATTGGTATGACGCGCTTATGTCTTCCAGACTTTTCGTTCTGGCGCCTGTTTTTACGCTGCTCTTGAATTCATCTGCGTGGCAGCTTCGGTACCGTTACACGGTTGGAGATTTCTGCATGAACGCCGGCATTGCTTTGTGCCTTGACTGGTCGATACGATCCAAAGCTCATCCGGTGGGAAGAATATTGAATTGGCGTCCGGTTGCGTTTGTGGGGGTGCTCAGCTACTCGTTATACTTGTGGCAACAACCATTTTTCGACCGGAGCGCCAAATCTCCACTCACCGCTTTCCCTTTGAATGTTCTCCTCGCCTTCGGCGCAGCTCTCGTGTCGTATTACTGCGTAGAGAAGCCATTCTTGGTTCTGAAGAAGCGATTTGAATCGCCGTCTGTTAAAAGAGCGGCGGTAACAGATATGACGCCTGCCGCGGAACCAAAAGAGGCCAACTCCGCCCTGGCCCCATCTGCTGAATAGTAAGCTCACGGCCAGCGGCGCCGCGGTTGAAGCAGGCAATGGCGCCGGCCGGACGAGGGACGTCAAGGTTCTATCCATCCCCTTGCCCGCTCAACGGCGCGGCGCCAGCCCGCATAAAGATCCTCGCGCCGGGTGGCGTCCAGTTGCGGCTCGAAGCGCATGATTCTGTTCATCCCATTTTCAGGCGATGAACTGGCCTGGAGCATTTCTTGCTCGTCTTGCCAAAAACCCGTCGCAAGTCCGGCGAGGCAAGCGGCGCCGAGCGCGGTTGTTTCCGTAACCCGCGCGCGCTCGACGGGCATTCCTAAAATATCCGCCTGAAACTGGCATAGAAAATCGTTTCGCGTAGCGCCGCCATCCACGCGCAGCGCGCCCGGCCGCATCCCGGAATCTCGAACCATGCACTCCACCACGTCGCGTGTCTGGTAGGCCATCGATTCAAGAGCTGCCCGCGCGATATGGTTGCGGCCAGTCCCGCGAGTAAGCCCCACTATGGTTCCGCGGGCATAGGCATCCCAGTAAGGCGCCCCCAGCCCCACGAAGGCGGGAACGAAGTAAACCCCGCCCGTATCCGGAACGGCCTGGGCCATCGACTGCGTGTCAGCGGCGTCTTCGATGATCTTTAATTCGTCACGCAGCCATTGAATGCTGGCGCCCGCGATGAAGATGCTCCCCTCAAGCGCATAATTCGTAGTCCCGCCGCGCTGCCAGGCTACGGTCGAAATCAGCCCAGTTTCTGAGTGGGGAACACGCGAGCCGGTATTCATCAGCAGAAAACAGCCCGTGCCATAAGTGTTTTTGACGCTGCCTGGAGTGAGGCAGCCGTGGCCGAAGAGCGAGGCTTGCTGGTCGCCGGCAATGCCCGCAATCGGGATCGGACGCCCGAGAAAGCTCGTCTCCCCCAGGACTGCGCTCGATGGTTTTATCGCTGGCAGCAGGGAAGCGGGAATGCGAAAGTACCGCAGGATTTCTTCATCCCACTTCAGCGTGTGAATATTGAAGAGCAGCGTGCGGGAAGCGTTTGAAACGTCAGTGACGTGCGTTTTCCCCTGAGTCAGGTTCCAGATGAGCCAGCTATCGATGGTCCCGCAGGCAAGCTCGCCGCGCTCAGCGCGGGCGCGCGCATGAGGAACATTCTCGAGCAGCCAGGCGATTTTAGTGGCGGAAAAATAGGCGTCCACCACAAGGCCGGTTTTCTCACGCAACGTCTGGCCGAATGCTTCGCTCTTGATGCGCGCGCATTCACCGGCCGTGCGGCGGCACTGCCACACGATAGCATGATAGAGCGGCTCGGAAGTCTTGCGGTCCCACAGCACGATGGTCTCGCGCTGGTTGGTGATTCCAATGGCTGCGATTTCTTCGGTTGCGGCGCCGGCGTCGCGGACCACCTGCTCTGCAACCTCCCGTTGCGAGGCCCAGATTTCTCGAGCGTCGTGTTCCACCCAGGCAGGTTGCGGATAATATTGTTTGAATTCGCGGCTCGCGGAGGCCACCACCGCGCCGGCGCGGTCGAAGAGCAGCGCGCGGGAACTGGTGGTGCCTTGATCGAGAGCCAGGATGTAACGCTGATTCTTCATTCGCGCCTCCGCCGGCTATCAAGATGAACTCAACCGGAAGGAACTGTATAGCATATTTCTTCGAGCGACAGTTAAGGATCGCGCCTTTTGGCAGTGACTCAGTTCCGGGTGTAGCGGCGGGTTTACCCCGCTATATTGTGGCGGCATAAAGCCGCCGCTACATCAAGCTGCGACACTACCGGGAAGTTTCGTAGCTCAAAGTTTTCTAGCACGTCTGTATCGCCATTCCGCCGTCAGGTTCTCAGTCACGTTCCTCCCGGAGCAGCAGGCTGGCTGCGACGGAGATGATACTCACCAGCAACGCCCCCCAAAATGCCGCCCACAACCCATCTACGTAAAACCCCACGTGGAACCAGTGCACCGCGATAGCGGAAGCCAGCCACAACGTGACGCCATTGATGACCAGCACGAATAGGCCGAGTGTAAGAATAATCAGCGGGCACGACAGGAGCTTGAGCACCGGGCGCACGATCGCGTTTACCAGGCCGAGAATGACGGCCATAATGGCGAATAGCGTCCAGCTATTTCTTGCGGCATGAATGCCTGGCACAAACCGCGCCGCGAGAAACAGTGACAGACTCACCACCACCCAGCGAAAGAGCAGCCTCATGCTTTCCTCCACAATCTGACCGCAGACGTTCTGACTAAACTACGCTAAACGGCGCCGCAAGCCAAGGGCTAATTCACGGCCATTTTTTAACGTTTCGGAAATCGGCGGGGTCTGAGTGGTTTGCGAGACTGAGGTTTTTATTTGCAGTAGTGGTTGGAGCCAGCCCGTGGGCTGGCCCCGGAAACATGCGCCGCGTTGGTCAGGAAGTGACAGGGGTGACTTTCGAGACGTGAATTTTGTGCGACTTCGGACTTACCGTGCCTTCTACTTTTACCATCTCTCCGTCATATTTCTTCACTTTCCCAGGATTAGAAACCCTGAGCGCCGTGTGAGTGTCGGAACTTAGGAACATATAGTGGCCATTCTGGCGCGTAACCTTCCCCGTGAGAAGAATCTGCTGTTGCTGACTCTGCTGCGGTTGCGCCTGCTGGTCGATTTGCCTTTGCTGCGCCTGTTGCTCTTCCTGTTGCTGCTGCTCTTGTTGTTGTGCTCCGGATGGGGCGCCTGCCGCTCCTGGTTGCTGGGCGCCTTGCTGCTGTGCAAGCTCAGTCAGAGTGGTTGCGTAAGTTGAAGAGCTGTTGAAGGGGACGAACCACGCAATCAACCCAAGAGCCAAGCCCAGCGCGAGGAGACGAGTTTGTTTCATCATTGCACCTCCAAAAGGTAAAGTTCCCCCTTTTTTGTCCGGCTGGAAATTTTTCTATCCCAGACCGGGATGAACGCACACACTCTTCATGATGCAAGAGATGTTCCAAACCCGATGCTACCGCCCGCTGCGTTCCCTAAGTCCTTATGCGCCAATTTGATCGAGCGCGCGTCCCGCAAAAGGATTTCACCCATTGGCGCGGCCAACGGCTTGTGAAATTAATGGAGGGCGGCGGGTAATCTTTTCTAAGGGAATCGCCTGATTCATGCCCCACAGCGTGTCTTGACATTCAGCGGGCGCTCGGATAATTTGAGAATGAATCGATGACACATTCCTTTCTTTCTGCGCCCGCCGATCCTGCCAACCGTGCCCGTCTGGCCAAATTGGCCAATTTGGCCGGTCTGGTAATCCACTTTCAAAGCGTCCGCAATGCCACGGGATAATGGAGCCCGGTCAAGCCATATGAAGAGCAACGTTAAACTTGCCATGGGAGTGGAAGAACTTTTTGGCACATTTGACGGGAATCTGAGACTGCTGGAGCGGGCTTTCCGCGTCTCGACGCAACTTGTGAACGATACCATGGAAATTGAAGGCGCGGAGCGCGACGTGCGCCGCGTGCAGGACCTGCTCGAAGACTATGAGGCGCTGGTTGAATCGGGTTCGCATTTTCAGCCGGCTGAAGTTGAGGCGTTCCTGAAGATTATGGCCGAAGATCCCGAAATCACGCTGAAGCGTCTTGCGGAAGCCGCTCAGCCGAGGGCGCTCGGCAAGAAATCAGTTGCGCCGAAGAGCCTGAATCAGCGGCGTTACGTGGATGCCATAGAGCGGCACGACATGGTCTTCGGAATCGGTCCCGCCGGGACGGGCAAAACCTACCTTGCCGTTGCGATGGCGGTAGACGCCTTGCTTTCAAAGGAAGTGAGCCGCATCGTTCTGGCGCGGCCGGCGGTTGAAGCGGGTGAACGGCTGGGCTTCCTGCCCGGAACACTTCAGGAAAAAGTGAACCCTTACCTGCGCCCTCTCTACGACGCCCTTTACGACGTGCTGGACCCGGACCGGGTGGAGAGGTATATCGAAAAGGGAATCATCGAGATTGCCCCCATCGCTTTTATGAGGGGCCGCACTCTGAACGACGCATTTGTGATTCTCGACGAGGCTCAGAACACCACTAGCGAGCAGATGAAAATGTTTCTCACCCGGTTGGGCTTCAATTCGAAAGCGGTGGTGACGGGCGACGTGACGCAGATCGATCTGCCGAACGGGCGGCGCTCTGGGCTGGTGGAAGCTATCGAAGTGGTGGCGCGCGTGGAAGGCATCAGCATGATTTACTTCGACGAACGCGACGTGGTGCGGCACAGTCTGGTGCAGCGGATTATCCGCGCCTACGAAGAATTCGAGCAGGCGCGGGCCGCGAATGGGTTGGTTCGCAACGGGGTGAAGGAACCTGTGCCTTCCGGCGGCGAATGAGAAGTGTGAGGCAAGCGCAACTTTGCCGCTGTGCGTTGGGCGCCCACCCCGTCATTTCCAGCTATTATTCCTGAGCGCAGTGAACCCGCGGCTTCGCCAAAAAAGAGAAAGCGGTCTGCCCGGCGTGGCGAGAGCGCCTCATGATCTGCCGTCAAAAGAAGAACATTCAGGCCAAGCTGGGCAAAAAGGAGCGGATGCGCAGATTTGCGGCGCGGCTCCGGGCGAAGCTAAAACTGATAGGAGTGGCGGACGGCGATTTTGACCTAATGCTGACGGACGACGCCGGAATCGCAAAACTCAACCGGGAGTTTCGCGGCAAGGACGCGCCAACCGACGTCCTGTCATTTCCGTGGCGGGACAATGTAGACGGCGCCGGGATGGCAGGCGGCAAAGAGCTGGCCGGCTTCCTGGGAGATATCGTCATCTCAATAGACACCGCGCGGGGCAATGCCCTCGCGGAAGGGCACTCGCTCGAGGTTGAAATTCACCAGCTTATCCTTCACGGCGCGCTGCATCTCGTGGGATATGACCATGTGGCGGATAACGGTGAGATGAATGAGATAGAACTGCGGCTGCGGCGCGAGCTGGGAATCGAGGGGCTGGAAAAGGTTAAAAAACGGAAGAGGGCAAGCGACGGGCGAAAATAGCTCAACCGTTTGGTGGGAAAGAGCAGCATAACGAGGATTATGACGGAACCGGAAACATTTAGATGTGGTTTTGCGGCGATTGTCGGAAGGCCGAACGCGGGAAAGAGCACGCTGGTCAACGCGTGGGTTGCGGAAAAAGTGTCCATTGTGACGCCAGTTCCGCAGACCACGCGCAATCGCATCCTTGGCGTTGCCAACCGGCCCGGCGCTCAGGTGATTCTGATGGACACGCCGGGCATCCACAAGCCGCTCTCGCGTCTGAACCGGCAGATGATGTCCTTCGTCCGCGACGCGCTGGAGAGCCGCGACGCGCTGCTCCTGGTCGTGGATGCTTCGTCCAGTTTCGGGAAGGGAGACCAGTTTACGCTCGATCTGCTGAAGCCGTACCAGACGCCCGTCATCCTCGCGCTGAACAAAATCGATCACATGCGCAAAGATCGTCTGCTGCCGCTCATCGACCGTTATTCGAAGCTCTATAATTTTGAAGAAATTGTTCCTATTTCCGCCTTGACGGGCGCGGGCCTCGACACGCTCCTTGACTTGGTAACGCGGCGGCTGCCCGAGGGCCCGGCGCTCTTTCCCCCAGATTATTACACTGACCAGCCCGAGCGGTTCCTGGCGGCGGAGATGATCCGCGAGAAGGTCATCCTTCAGACGCATCAGGAGCTGCCGTATGTGACAGCCGTCTTGATTGATGAGTTTCAGGAGTCGGACCGGCTGACCCGGATCCGCGCCACTATTGTGGTAGAAAAGGCGTCGCAGAAGCCTATCATCATTGGGGCGGAAGGGAAACGGGTGAAACAGATCGGCATCGAGGCGCGGAAAGAGCTTGAGAAGTTGTTTCCCCCACAGGTCTTTCTTGAGCTCTATGTGCGCGTGGAACCGCAATGGCGGGACAGCCGGGCCCTGGTTTCCTCTTTGGATTACCGGAACGCTGGAAATTGAGTCATTCCCCGACGGCGATTCCAAGCGACTTCATTTTGCGGTAGAGATGGCTGCGTTCGACGCCAAGCGATTCTGCTGTGCGGCTCATGTTGCCCTGGTTCTCTTCCAGCTTGCGCAGGATGTAATCGCGTTCGTATGCGGCCCGCGCTTCATGAAGAGTGGAGAACCCCGCGCTTACCTTGGCGCGTTTTGCGGCCAGCCCGCCGGACGCCGCCCCATCATGCACGTCCTGAGGGAGGTGGCGGCGTTCAACGCGGACACCCGGCACCATAATCACAAGACGCTCGATCAGATTGCGCAGCTCGCGGACGTGTCCCGGCCAGCGATACGCTATGAGAGCTTCCACCGCCGGACCCGTAAATTGCTTGGCGCGACGCCCGTAAGTGCGTGTGAATTCCGCAAGAAAGAAGGTAGCAAGGATGGGGACATCCTCGGGGTGTTCGCGCAGAGCGGGCACGTAAAAGGGAATAACGTTCAGCCGGTAGAAAAGGTCTTCCCGGAAGTTGCCTTTTTGAATTTCCTCCTGAAGGTTTTTATTCGTGGCCGCGATAATGCGCACGTCAACGGTGACGCTTGAGCTCGATCCTACCGGCGCAAAACGCTGCTCCTCAATCACACGAAGCACCTTGGATTGCATTCGCAAGCTCATATCACCAATTTCGTCAAGAAACAGTGTGCCGCCGTGCGCCTGGGCAAACTTCCCGGTCTTGTCTTCGACGGCGCCCGTGAACGATCCCTTGACGTGCCCGAAGAGCTCGCTCTCGATAAGGTCCTCGGGGATCGCGGCGCAATTGACCTCGATGAAAGGGTGGTGGTGGCGCAGTCCCGAGTCGTGCAAGGCCCGGGCGACAAGCTCCTTGCCAGCGCCACTCTCGCCATAGATCAAGACGCGCCCGTTAGTTGGCGCCGCGAGCGCAATTTGCTGGCGGAGAGCTTTCATGGGCACGCTCTCACCCAGGATGCAGCGGCGTCCGTAAAGCTGCTCCTCCAGGCGCCGGTTCTCAGCGGAAAGATCGAACTGCTCAAAGGCGTGCTGAAGAGTAAGAAGGGTTTTATCGATGGAAAGCGGCTTTTCAATGAAATCAAACGCGCCGAGTCTGGTCGCCCGCACCGCTGTTTCAATGGTGCCGTGACCGGAGATCACAATGACGGCGGGAGGATTTTGCCGGGACTGGATCTTTTCCAGAGTTGCGAGCCCATCCATTCCCGGCAGCCAGATATCGAGCATGACAAGGTCGAATCTTCTCTGGGCGAGAACTGTAACGGCCTCTTCTCCGGTTGCGACGGCCTCGGTCGTGTAGCCTTCGTCCCGGAGCACTGCCGAAAGCGACTGGCGGATTCCCGATTCGTCATCGACGATAAGAATGGAATATTTCGACGCCATGATTCCTTTGCCGGCGATGGCGCCCCTCCACCAAAGCTTTCGCGGGCGCATCTGAAAAGTTGAAATTCGCGCGCGTCATCCGGCGTTTAAGGCGGGTGAGACTTCGAGCGGCAATTCGATGATAAACTGTGTTCCCGCCGGCCGATTTTCTTCCACCCGGATGCTTCCATTGTGTTCGGAAACAATCCGGCTCACAATTGCCAGCCCAAGCCCGGTGCCTCTTTGTTTCGTAGAAAAATACGGCAGGAAAAGGCGCTCCTTGGCTTCCGGGGGAATTCCGGGTCCGCTGTCGGCTACCACCACCGAAACCACCTCCCGGTCAGAATCGAGCCGGGAGCGTATCCAGATTTCCTTCAGGGTGGATCTTTCCAGCGCCTCCGCGGCGTTATCGATGAGGTTGACGACGGCGCGTTTCATTTGCTCAGGGTCAGCCCGTACGGTGGGAAGACCCGTCGCCAGGTCGCAGTGAATACTGATTTTTGAGAGGCGCCCGTCAAAGACGCCGAGAGCGTTGCCAACAATTTGATTGATGTCCGAAGGGATGGGTTGTGAGGCGGGGAATCTTGCGAACTTTGAAAATTCGTCAACCAGAGTTTCAAGGGTAGCCACTTCACGCTCGATCAGGGAGGCGCTCTCGGTCACGGCCGAAACCAGACGCGAATCCGCCACTCCGGAAGGTGACCGTCCCATGAGCCGCTGAATCCGGTCAGAGGAAAGGCGGATGGGGGTGAGCGGATTCTTGATTTCATGGGCGATGCGCTGCGCCACTTCCCGCCACGCCGCGCTGCGTTGCGCCTGGACAACATCCGTCAGGTCTTCGATGACCATTACAAAGCCTACCGCGCCGTGCTGCGCAGAGACAGATGAGAGCGTAAGCCCTACGAATGCGCGCCGGCCGCCAAGCCCCAGCGTTAACTGGCGGTTCACCACGCCTTGCCGCTGGGCGCGGCGGAACAGACGGGAAATCTCACGCGCTTCATCGGGAGCAAACAGGCCGGACAGGCTCCGCGCCGTCTTCACCGAGGCGTTTCCAAACATGCGCTCGGTTGTCGAGTTAATCTGGGTGATTTCACCCTGTGGGTTGAAAGAAATCACTCCGGTGGGCACGTTTTCAAGAATGGCCTCCATCGTGTTATTGCGCTCTTCGAGCTCACGGTTGGCCCGCTGGAGATCTCCGGTTGCTTTTTCAATCGCCAAACGGCCCTCCTGAAGTTGCCGGGTCATTTCATTAAACAGACCAATGAGGCTTCCGAGTTCAGCATCGGCGCGCGCCGTGATCCTCCAGTCGAGGTTTCCTTCGAGCACGGCGTGGGTGGCTTCGGCGAGAGCCTGAACGGGCACGATGACCTGCTTCGAAAAGAACATCGCCAGCCACGTGGCCGCGAATAAAATGAGAAGCGTGATGAGCAGCAGAATGGACAGATACAGACGCTTCAGGGCCTTCTTTTCGTGGCTCAGCTCGTCATACCGCTGCGCCTCCTGCTGGATCTGATTCGCCATAATTTGAATGTTCAATGGCAAGCGCCTGACGGTTATAACCGTTCCTAAGCTGGCCCCGCTCGAGTCTTCAACGCGCTGGGCAGCCAGAGAAAGATCGGAATCGTTTGATCGTATGCTTGCGCTCAGGCCGTTGGCGGGCGCCGTCCCGTTTTCCAGCGCGGGGAATTCTTTGATTACTTCTGAAACGTCCGGCCATGCGGGGCCGGCGCGCGCCACCAGACGCCCAGCCCGGTCCAGGCAAAAGACCGATTCAAGCTGCATTCCGGCGGAAGCGCGGCTTAGCAGCCGGTTGAGCGCAGCGGTGTCCCTGTCAGCAAGGCGCGACTGAAGGCGGTCGAGAGTAGCGAGGCGCCGCGCGTTGTTGAGGGCGGCTTGCTGCGATTGCAGCGAAAGTTGCTGGGTAATGGCGGTTGCGTCCCGGCGGACGGAATCGAACGGAATGCCAAACCATTTGTCGATGCTGCGATTGATCAAGCCGTAGGAAAATAAAAATAGAAAGCATACAGGCACCAGCGAGAGGCCGAGGAACGCCACAATCATTTTCGTCTTGAAGCGATAGCCTAACTGGTTCTGCCTGCGCTCGGCGTACAGCTTTAGAAGGATGCGTGTCAGGATGAGGGCAAAAACGACAAAAAGCACAAAAACAAACGCGGACACTGCCGCCAGAAGAAATGTTTCCGTGGCGTTGCGCGGGCGGATGAAACTGAGGTTCAGCGAAGCCTGGCTCCATCCGATGAGGAACAGAACAGGAACCAGGATGAGAAGAAAAATCAGGAACGAGCGATGGCCTTTGTGGGATTTTTCATCCATGGGGTCAATTTATTCCTGGCAAGGAAGGCGCTTCGACTGGCGCGCTTACCCGGCCCGGGAAAGGCAAATATTCACGCAAGGGACACTCCAAGCACGCGGGCTCGCGCCGCGCGCAATAACGCTTCCCAGCCTCGACCAGCAAGGCGTGGAATTCGTTAAAGATCGCCGAATCTCGTGGTAATTGCCGATGCAGCATTTCCTGCGCCGCCTCGTAGGTGGCGTCTGTGGGAAGCCAGCCGTGGCGCGAAAGGATGCGCCGGGTGTAAGCGTCCGCCACGAAAAATGGCTTCCGGCCGGCATAAAGGAGAATCGCGTCAACCGTTTCCGGACCTAGCCCCTTGATCTCAAGTAAACGCAGGCGCAGCTCCTCCGGATGGACGGAAAAGAGAGCGTTGAGCGATCCGTCGCAGTGGTGATCGAGCCACTCCAGGAAGAAGAGGATGGTTGCGGCCTTCTGGCGGTAAAATCCAGCCTGCCGGATGTGGCGCTCAAGCTCTGGCAGGCTCGCCCTTCTTAAGTTCTCAATCCGCAGCAGGCCCGCTTTGCGGAGGTGATCCAGGGCGAGTGACGCGTTTCGCCAGGTCGTGTTTTGGGTCAAAATTGCCCCCAGAATGACCTCCAGGCGGGTGCGCGCCGGCCACCAGCCCTGGGGGCCGAAGTTCCGCAAAAGACTTTCATAGTAATCCTTGAGCGCCCCCGACCTTGCCGGAGGAGAAAGCCCGCCTCGTAAGGTCATATGGCTTAAAGTTATGCCCCTGAACTGACGATGTCAAGATCGGAAGGCCCAGGGGTAGTGGGTCAGTTTGATTTTTGTAGCGGCGGCCCCATTCTGGCTTCGGCCGCCGGTTTTCAAAGAGTAAAGACCGGCGGCCAGAGGCCGCCGGTACAGGGCAAAAGCCGCAGCTTTCCCACAAGGTCGGCGCTTCGTCACTCGTCACTCGCCCCTGTTAATCCCCTCACCCATCAGGCCGGTCTAAATAAATCGTCTCATTTGTCTCATTCGTCTCCAAAGGATCAGCGCCGGGGGGTAGAATAGAAAGACAGGGGCAAGAGTCAAGGGACAAGGGATAAGGGAAAAAGCAAGGGTCCCGGACTCGCCTCTCGACCCTCGCCCCTTGACTCTCGTCCCTCGTCTCACGACGAGAGGCCAGCAAAGTGCGCTTAATGCGCCAGAGGATAGACCCGAAACGACTGAGGCGGCAGGAGAAAAGGGTCAAGAAAGGCTAAAAACAGAGGGGGAAAAAGGATTGTTTTACTTTTTCCAAGTTATTGAAAACAAAGGGTCGAAACCGGAACGAACCGGAACGAACCGGACTCTAATGATTGTAAAATCACTGCAATCGACTGAATATGAATGGGATAGCCGGATCGATCCGGTACAATGAGGCATATTGCACAAAATAAAGGTGATTGCGGCTTGGGTTGAGTTCTGCTCCGGTTGGTTTCCGGTTTGGTAAGCCGTTTTTCGGCCATCGGGCATGAACTCGGGCGAGACTGAGGCAGGCTCTACAGGGCGGCAAAAGACTTGTGGAGGGCTGCGCGGGCGCCCCGGCATCTTGCCGGCAAGCCCGGGCCGCCCGGACAAGCCGCCGGGATGGGCGCTACGCCGCCGCATTCACAGGCCGGCGATCCGAAATTCAAACTAACCCATTGTCCTTGTCCCTTGCCTTTAATCTATGCGTTACCAAGACGCGGGTGTCAGCTTCACCGCCGCCCGCCAAGCGAAATCCCAGATCAAGGCGCTGGCCCGGCAAACTTATCATGCGCGCGTTCTCGGGGAGGTAGGCGCTTTTGGCGGGTTTTGCTCGCTGGCCGGTCTTCCGCGCGATGCCGTGCTGGTGGCAAGCGTCGATGGTGTGGGTACCAAGCTGAAGATTGCCTTTGCCATGCACCGCCATTCCACCATCGGCGCGGACCTGGTGAACCATTGCGTCAACGATATCGCGGCGCACGGCGCGGCGCCGCTCTTCTTCCTGGATTATCTGGCCACCGGCCGTATGCGTCCCCGGACGGTGGTGGAAATTGTGAGGGGTATTTCCGCCGCCTGCCGGGAAGCGGGCTGCGCGCTCATCGGGGGTGAGACGGCTGAGATGCCGGGGTTTTACCCCGAGCAGGAATACGATCTTGCCGGAACCATCGTGGGCTGGGTACGCCGCGGCAACATCCTGGATGGCCGCCGCATCCGCCCCGGCGACGTGATTCTGGGCCTGCCCTCGCTCGGCCTTCATACCAACGGTTACTCGCTCGCGCGCAAGGTCCTGCTTGAGAAGGCGAAGCTCAAGCTCCGGCAGCGCCTGCCTGAGCTTGGCCGCACGCTCGGGGAAGAGCTGCTCGCGCCGCACCGCTGCTACTGGCCGGTGGTGAGGCCGCTGCTCGAAAAGGGCTTGCTGAACGGGCTGGCTCACATTACGGGGGGCGGCATTACCGATAACACGCCGCGCATTCTTCCCGCCGGGAGCCAGGCGGAAATCTTCCGCGGCGCCTGGCCCGCGCTCCCCATTTTTGATTTAATTGCCCGCTTGGGCGATGTCCCCGAAGACGAGATGCTGCGAACGTTCAACTGCGGCCTCGGCATGTTGCTCATTGTCTCCAGCCAAAACCTCGGCCGCGTAACCACCCTCCTGAAGAAGAAGAAGGAACGCCATTGGCTCGTGGGCCGCATCACGCCCGGCAAGCCGCGAGTGAGATACACCGGCCAGCGCGCCTAGCCCCGCTTAAGCGGCGCTGTTCTTGCGTGTGACCGGCCGCAGACCCCTCAGTCAATTCAACCGGCTTTCCCCTCAGGCCCCACGGGGAAGGGTGGCGGCCAAGCCGGCCAGTAGGCGCATTCACCTGAAAGCCCAGATGGTGTATTCTAACGGCAAGGGGACAGCCTATGGGTATTCATGCGGCGAAGAAATCCTGCCTGTGTGCCCTCGGGATCATCCTGTTCTCGGGCGCGGCATTCCCGCAAGCGCAGCCGCCCGCTTCCCCGCAATCCCAATCGAACTCTCCCGCGCCCGCCGTTCCCGTCATTCAGGTTCAAGCCGCGCTTCCGTTGAGCACAAGCCAGCCGGAGCCGGCGACCGTCGCTCAGTGGGTGAAGCAAGGCAACCAGTTTTTGCGCCAGCACAAGTGGGCCGAAGCGGCGAAGGCGTACCAGAAGGCGGTTTCCATGCAGCCCGGTGACGCGGTGGCGCACTACAATCTGGCAAGCGCCTACGCCGGCTTGCAGCAAATCCCGGATGCCATCAAGGAATACCGGCAGGCGGCAAGCCTGGATGCAAATCTGCCCAACGTCTACGCGAATTGGGGGGCTTTGTGCCTTGCCGAGGGCGACACCGCCGGAGCCGTCACCGCCTACGGCCAGGAAGCGCGGCGGCGCCCTTCGTCGGCGCGGGCGCGCCTCAATCTGGCGAACGCGCTGGCGGCGGCGGCGGAGTTCGACAAGGCCTTTGCCGAATATCACGAGGCGCAAAAGCTCGCGCCCCGCGACGCGGAAGTTGACGCCGCGTTTGCTCAGGCGCTGTTGCAGGCCGGGGACGTTGCCACGTCAGCCGCGATGTGGGAAGAGGCGATTTCAATCGATCCCAAGAACGCGGACCTTCACGCCGGGCGCGCCGCCGCTTTGCTGGAGGCGGGCCAGCGGGGCGCCGCCGAAGCCGAATACCGCTCGGCGATGCAGCTTCATCCGGATGATCCCGGCCTGCATATGGGCATGGGCAACGCGCTGCTGGCTTCCGGCGACCTGGTCCACGCGATTGAAGAATACAAGGTTGCGGTTGAGTTTGCGCCGGACAACGCCATATACCTGCTGACGCTCGGCATCGCTTACCGCCAGGCGGGCGACGCCACGGACGCGCGGCGCGAGCTCGAGCGCGTCGTCCGGGTGGCGCCAGAGAACATCCAGGCGCACGGCGAGCTCGCCGCCACCGACCTGACGCTCGGAGACAGCCCCGGCGCGGTGTCGCAGTACCGGCAAGCGGTGGACCTCAAGCCCGAGGACCCGGAGTTGCACGAAAAGCTGGGATTGATTCTGCGCGAAACGGGCGACCTCACGAGCGCCGTGCGGGAGTTCAAGCAGGCGAACAAACTCGACCCGGCGAACGATTCCTATAAGGACAATCTGGCGGAGTGCCTGAAGACGGCGCAGGATATGCCGCGCTTCATCAGTGAATACCAGGAGCAAGTGGACCTGCGCCCGCGCGATTCCCAGGCGTATATCGATCTCGGCAACGCTTACGCCTCATCGGGTAATATGGCGAAGGCGGAATACAATTTCCATCAGGCGATGATCCTCGCGCCCAAAAACGCCGAGTTGCACTTCAAGCTTGCGATGCTGTATAAAAACGCCGGAAATCTTGAGGCCGCGAGAAAGGAGCTGCAAAAAACCGCCGAGCTCAAGCCCGATGACCCGCTGGCTCTCGAAGGCCTCGGTGATCTGCTCTTTGCCGAGCGCCATTACGCGCTTGCCGTGCCTGCCTACCGTGGCGCCTTGCGCCTCGATCCATCGGACGCGAGCCTTCACCTCCGCATTGCCCAGTCGCTCGAACAGTCGGAGGACCTTCCCGGCGCTCTGGCGGAGTGCCGCAAGGCTATTGCCCTGGCCCCTGCCAATGCGGATTACCTCGAGACCCTGGGCCAGATTCTGACCCAATCGGGGGACACAGCGGGAGCGGCCCAGGCCTATCACGCGAGCCTTTTGCTTCGCCCCCACGATACTGAGGATGAGCTGCGGCTGGGGTTGCAGCTTGAGCGGGCCAAAGACTGGAACGGCGCGGCGAAAGCATTTGAGTCCGTGCTCCGCCAGGATGCCGCCTCCGTCGACGCCCACGTGGACCTGGCCACGGCCTTGATCCATCTCGGACAGTTTCAGAACGCCGCCGATCAGGCGCAACTTGCTCTCGACGCCAAGCCGTTTTACGCGCCCGCGCACGCCGCGCTGGGGCTCGCGCTGCTGCGCCTGGGCCGCGATATCGACGCGGTCAATCAGTTCCGCGAAGCTCTGAGGGCCGATCCCTCAAATACCCAGGTGCAGTTGAGTCTGGCCGATGCGCTGCGCCAGCAAGGCAGCCTGGATGAGGCTATTTCTTACTACGATGACTATCTGCGCGCTCAACCGAAGGACGCGGCCGCGTATCTTGGCCTCGCCGGCGCGCTTCGCCGTAAGGGTGACTCCCAGGGCGCGATCACAGCCTGCGAAAAATCTCTCTCCATCGAGCCGCAACTTGCCGCTGCCCATCACGAGATGGCGCTGGCCTATGAGTCCGCCGGCAAACTGGCCCCGGCGCGCCGCGAATTTGAAGCTTATCTGGCGCTTGCCCCTAACGCCACGGACGCTGGCGAGGTCCGCGACGTTTTGAAGAACATGCGCGTCAGCCGGTAGCAAGGTTGCTGAAAAAGCGTTTGGAAGGGCGGGGTTTCAGAGTCTGTGTGACAACTTTTCGGGAAGCCGCGTAGCGCCGCCCTTCAGGGCGGCAAATGCAAGAAAACGGGTGTGCCGGGCTGAAGCCCGGCGCTACAAATGCGGGTTGTCACACAGACTCTT
>JBOGJY010000102.1:0-3267 GCA_050745325.1 Terriglobia bacterium | reverse complement strand
GGTTACCGTCTAGGCGGTTTTTGCGTCGTACCGGCGGCCCCAGTAGTCCTCGCTCGCCGGGTTTTAATAATAAAGACCGGCGGCCAGGGGCCGCCGCTACAACAAAAACGAAAAGGCCGCGCCCGGTTATAACCGGACGCGGCCTTTGTATTTGTAGCGCCGCCATCCTGTCGGCTTTATCGTTTCCCATTGCCAGCAAGATGCCGACGCTATGGCTACACGTTGATTACACCGCGGGTGGTGCTGAATTGAGCCATGTTGATCTCCTTACGCTCCGGTCTGTCCAGCCATCTGCTGGATCTGGATGATTACGAACTCAGCGGGCTTCAAGGGCGCAAAACCCACCAGGATGTTGACGATGCCATTATCCTGGTCCGTCGAGGTCGTAGTCTCACTGTCGCACTTCACGAAGTATGCCTGCTGTGGCGACGAGCCCTGGAAAGCGCCCTGCTTGAACAGCGTTTGCATGAACGAGCCGACGTTCATGCGGATTTGCGCCCACAGCGGCTCGCTGTTGGGCTCGAACACCGCCCACTGCGTGCCTCGATAGAGGCTCTCTTCGAGGAAAAGCGCGAGGCGGCGGACGGGCACATATTTCCACAGCGAGCCAAGCTCATCATTTCCCTGCGTGGTGCGCGCGCCCCAGATGACAGTGCCGTAGACGCTGGAGTTGCGAATGCAGTTTACGGCCACAGGATCGAGCTGCCCGTTTTGCGCGTCGTTGAGGGGCACGGCAACGCCCGTCGCGCCGGCCAACGCGACAGAAGTTCCGGCCGGCGCCTTCCACACGCCGTGGCTGGCGTCAGTAGAGGCGTAAAGACCGGCCACAAAACCGCACGGCGGGTAGTTGCGTGAGACATTCCCGTTGAGGGGATCGGGCGCCTGGATCCATGGGAAATAAAAGGCCGCGTTGCCGCCCGCGCCCGTGAAGCCGGGCCCGGTCGCCAGCTTGGTGTAGTCAGTAATCAGCGGGCCGGAATCGGCGATCAGAAATGCGCGCCGCTTTTCGCAATAGCCTTCGAGCGTGATGAGAGTCGAGGTCACGCACTCGCCGGGGATGCACAGCAGGTTGAAAAGGTCAATCTGATCGAGGAGCGCCGTCGTGCTAGCGACAGCGGTATCGAAGGCATTGCCAGCGGTGGGATCCGTGCTTGGGCTGAGGACGTTGCCGTCATTCCCGCCGCTAAGCGCAACAGGCGTGCTGCCCGTGTCTGAGGGCAGAGTTGTCGTGCCTGACGGCGCCGCAACGGTGATGTAGTTGGAGCCGTTGTTGACCACATCCACGACGTTGCGTCCCTGGGGATCGGGACTGATAGTCGTGAGGTTCTCGAACGATTCCACCAATACCGGCGGAGGAGTGGGCGAACCCGAGGGCGTATACAAAACCTGAAGCTGGAATCGACCTGTAGCCGGGCTGGGGTTCTTGATGGCGGTGGAATAGTTGTTCCCCCATCCGCCCATATTCAAAGCATTGACGGTAAGAGGCGGAAGGGACGCAGTGGCCGCGGCCGCCTTCGGTGTATCCGTAGTATCCACCAGGCGGACAATATACGCCTGCGTTCCGCCGTTGGCGAAGAACTGATTCACGGCATAGCCCAGCAGGCCGCGTGAATCAAGGCCGCCAAATTGATTATTGAAGTCTGCCCAACTCAACACCAGCTGCGCCTTCGTGGTGGGGCCCTTGGGGGCCCAGCCGATGAAGCAGGCAATGGATGTTGCCACACCGGTTATGGTGTGGACTCCACTGGGATGTTCCTCGATATAAACACCCGGATAGGTGGGGTTGACTGGCATGTATCATCTCCGCTCTGACTTGAAGCTTTCGTGGATAGTGCGCGGGTGGCGCACAAATCGCCGCTGTTGCGATGTGTGCGGAAAAGCCGCTACGGCTACACGCCGATCACGCTGACGAGTTGCTTCACGGCATCGGCGGACTTTTGGAGTTCGGCTTTCTCTTCGGCTGTCAACTTGATCTCGATGATTTTTTCGATGCCGTTCGCGCCCAACTTCGCAGGCACGCCGACGGACAGGCCCACGGCGGGAAAATCGCTCGTCGTGCCTACCCTGCCGTTTGCCTGTCACTCATCACTTGTCACTCGTCACTGCTCTTTTACTCGTGCCGCAAGGCTACCATCGGATCAACTTTTGCCGCCCGGCGCGCAGGGATGTAGGTTGCCAGCATGGACACAAGCGCCACTGCACCAGCAAGGGCGCTGAGGGCCAGCGGACCACCGACCGGCATTCCATTGAACATCGCGGCGAACAGTTTGGGCAATGGGAATGCGAGAGCAAACCCAATGGCGCATCCGATTGCCGTGAGCAAGGCCCCCTGCCGGAGCACAAAGGTGACGATATCGGTTTTTTGCGCTCCCAGGGCCACGCGGATGCCAATCTCATGGGTTCGCTGCGCAACTGAGTAGGCGATCACACCATAGATGCCCACGGCGGAGAGAAGCAACGCAAGGCCCGCAAAGATGCCCATCAATCCGCTCATGAAGAGATCGCCGTCCGCGCCCGCATTGGCCGTCAGCTGGCGCATCGTCATCACGTTTTCCAAAGGTTGGTCCTTATCCACCGACCACACCGCGCGGCGGAGCTCCGGCGCCAGCGCGGCAGGCTCGTATCGCGTGCGCACCACCAGCGCCATGTAATCTGAAGGCACCTGAAGGTAAGGCTTATAGACTTGCGGATCGTTTTCTTGCTGCCCTGGAAATTCCTTCACGTTTCCCACTATCCCAACCACCTGGGCCCACGCCATGTGGGGAGCATAGACGAGAACACGCTGGCCTATTACGTTTCCTCGCGGGAAATACTTCTGCGCGAAAGCGCGAGTGACGAGCGCTACCTTGGGCGCACGCGCATCATCCATGCGAGAGAAGATGCGTCCTTTGAGCAGTGGGATCTCCATGGTTTGAAAATATTGCGGACCTACCAGGTAGATCCCCAGCAATGGCCAGTCTGACTTCGACTGTCCCTTGATGCCAACCGTGCGCTGCCACGAGCCGCTAAGTGGCAGGTTTTGAACTACCGAAGCCGACTCGACGCCCGGAAGATTCCGAAGCCGCTGGATGACACGCTGGAAAAACGCCGCTTGCTTGGAATGGTTGTCCTTATATTGTGAGCTCGAAAGAGAAATTCCAGCCGTTAGGACGTGCTTCGGATTGAAGCCGGGATTCTGCCTCAACTCCGAAATGAAACCCAGGATGAACAGACCCGCCCCGGCGAGCAACACCACGCTCAGTGCGATTTCGGCCGTCACCAGGACGC
>JBOGJY010000101.1:0-3762 GCA_050745325.1 Terriglobia bacterium | reverse complement strand
CTGCGAGAACGCTCACAAACAGCGTCACGCAAAGCCCGCAAAGCCGCGAGGGTGGGCTAAGAAACTAAATGCTTTATCCTTTGCGCTTTCTTTGCGACTCGGCGTTTTTGCGAGAGGTTGTTTATTTGTTCACAGCGGGCGGCGCACACATCGTCGAATCGCATACATGGCAAACTACGCCATATATGCGTTTCCCAGCGGGAACCTGTCATTCTGAGCGCAGCGAAGAATCTGTTTTTCCCGGTTTACCAGCAGATGCTTCGCTCTGCATGACATTTCCTTTGGTTGCGGCTCTACCACCCTGCGCTACAAATTCATACGAATACCTCTCGCATTTTGACCGGCTCCGTGCTTTCATGTTCAATTCAAAGATTAAATTCGCGTCTGGAGAAATGTATGGCACTAAGCAGAGTTGGGAGCGCGATGAAGACGATCCTGGTGATATCGCTGTTCGTTACGATTGGGGTTTGCCTGGCGTGGGGCGGGGCACAGCAGCGCCAGCAGAAGTTTATCCCGCAGACGAATACGTGTACGATTGACCCCGATGGTACCGTGCACGTCACGCGCGTGGTTCCGGTGCCACGCACTATCAGCCCGCAGGCGCAGAAATTCCTCGCTCGCTTGGGGCCTTCGGGACCCGATGCTTAGCTTGCCGTGCGGCGAGCGCACACCGACGCGTTCCGCATCGGCAGAGCGGCGGAAGCGCGCAAGCTTTATCCAGTGAACGTTAGCGGGAAAACAATTGGCGGCGTCCGCTGCGACGTGATCGAGCCGCTCAACATTCCCGCGGCGAAGCGTAACCGCGTGCTGATCAATGTTCACGGCGGAGGGTTCGTTACAGACTCAGGTTCGCTCGTCGAAGGCATCCCGATCGCTTATCTTACCCAAACCACAGTGGTCTCTGTCTATTACCGCCTTGCGCCTGAGCACCCATTTCCCGCCGCTGTGGACGATACGGTTGCGGTCTACAAAGAGCTGCTGAAAACCCACAAGCCAAAAGATATGGCCATCTTCGGAACCTCGGCCGGCGCCATTCTCACGGGCGAAGTTGCGGTCGAGTTGCGCCACGAAGGGTTGCCCCTTCCCGCCGCACTCGGCATTTTCTCCGGAATGGGCGATTTTAGTCTGCGGCCAGACACAGAGTCGATCTACTCACTCAGGGGCCTTGGCGGATACCTGCCGCTGCCGTCGAACAAGCCGCACGACAGCCCCTACGTCGGGTCCGCCAATCCCAAGGACCCCGTGCTCTCTCCGGTATACGCCGACCTGCGCGGCTTCCCGCCCACACTGTTTGTTACCAGCACGCGCGACATGCTGCTGAGCGGGACCACGATCCTCGACCGCGCTTTCCTGCGCGCCGGTGTGGATACCCAATTGGTGGTTTTCGAAGCGTTGCCGCACGCTTTCTGGTATGACTATCAGTTGCCCGAGTCAAAGGAAGCATTGGGCATTATGGCCAAGTTTTTTGACGAAAAAGTCGGCCGGTAAGAACATCCTCTCGCCAAGGCGCAAAGCTGCAAAGGCCCGCAAGGAAATTAAAAGCCTTCTACTTTGTGCTTTCTTAGCGTCTTTGCGTGATGCTGTTTATTGGTTCACGGATTTGCGGTGGGTATCGCAAAGCGGCAAGAACAACTGATCAATTTCCCGGAGGAACTTCCATGTTGATTCGGCGTACTGCGTGCTTTCTAATTTGGCTTTGCGCTTCATCTCTTTTTGCTGCTCAACTGCCGTTAATCCCCTATCCGCGCCAGCTTCAGACCGGTCAAGGAGAGTTCCGCACCAAGAGCACGATCACGATTGGCATTACAAGCAAGGACGATCAGGATAGCTTTGCCGCTTCGCTCCTCGCCAAAGACCTGGATTCAATCGACGGAGTTGCGGCGAAAGTGAAGAGCCACGCTTCGGGCTGGCCGCGCATCGTGCTCGCCCGTGCGGATGACCGCGACGGCGCACGCATCCTCGAGCAGGCGGGCCTCAAGCTTCCCGCGCAGGCGGATGAAGAAGGCTACGCCCTGGTTGTGACTCCCCGCGAGGCGGCGGTGGTGGCGAAGAGCGCGGCGTGAGATTTCTACGGCGTCCAAACGCTTCGCCAGCTTCTTCACCCGGCAGCGGACGGGGGAGCCGCAATATCTCCTGTTGTCACTATCGAGGACTGGCCCGCCCTGCGTTGGCGCGGCGTGAGCATCGACATCAGCCGGGGTCCTATTCCCACGCTCGACACCATCAAGCGGGAGATTGCGCAGCTTGCTGAATTCAAGATCAACCTCTACTCTCTCTACATGGAAAACACTTACGCCTACCCCGATCTGCCGTTAGTTGCGGCGCCGGACGGCGCGATTACTCCCGATGAGGCCAAGCAGATTGTTGCCTTCGCGCAGTCCTATCACATTACGGTTGTGCCGGAGCAGGAGTCGTTCGGCCATCTTCATCTGGCGCTGCAAAACGAGCGCTTTCAGAATATGGTTGAGATTCCATACGGCGCCGTGCTCTCGCCCACCGTTCCGGCGTCATTCGATTTCATTGGAAAAATGTTTGCTGACCTGAACGCGGTATTTCCCGGCCCGTTTTTTCATATCGGAGCGGATGAGACTTTTGAGCTTGGCCAGGGTCGCACGAAGGAGTCGGTGCAGCAGCAGGGCTACGGAAAGGTTTACGTCGATTATCTACGGGGTATTGATCGCGTGTTGCAGCCTTACCACCGCAAGATTCTTTTCTGGGGCGATATGGGCGTGGAGCATCCGGAACACCTGGCGGAACTGCCGCACGACATGATTGCAATTCCGTGGGTTTACGGCGCGCGCAAGTCGTATGCTGATCAGATCACGCCCTTCACCAAGGCAGGGCTGGAAGTGTGGGTGGCGCCCGGCGTCAGCAACTGGAGCCACATCTTTCCAGACTACTCTACCGCGATGGAGAACATCCGCCAGTTCGTGACCGACGGTAAAAACCTGGGCGCCACGGGCATGTTGAATACAACGTGGTGCGATGACGGCGAGTGCCTGCTGAATATGACCTGGTACGGACTGGCCTATGGCGGGGCCCAGAGTTGGCAACCCACGGTTGACGACCAGCAGTTCTCAAACTCTTGGGACTGGGCCTTCTACCGCGCCGGCGGACACAACTTTGCCAGCGCGGTGAACAATCTTACGCAGATTGACGTGCTGCTGGATAAATCCGTTCACTCCGATGGCGGGGACTACCTGACCTGGATCAACGCCATGACACCCGAGGGTCAGCAGTTCTATGCGGAAATGGCGCCTTCGGCGCATCAGGTTCGGTTGATTGCCGAAGATGTCATAACGAATCTGATCTCGAACGGCCATCTCGCCCGCCGCAATGCGGACATTCTCGATTACCTCTCATTTGCGGCGAGACGCTTCGACTTTGTCGGGCAAAAAGCGATTTACGCCACCACCATTGCTGATCTCTACGGGCAGGCGCAGGCGAACGCCAACGCCGCAAAACGCGGCCAGGTGATGGGGCCGCTGGGTGAGATCGAAGGCGCCAACGGCTTGATTGAGGACATGCGCGACCACGTCTCCGCCTTGCGCGGCGATTACCGCAAGCTTTGGCTTGAGGAAAACCGCCCGTATTTTCTGGATAACATTTTGGTTCGGTATGACAGCGAGCTTGATCGCTGGCAGGACGAGGCAACGCGAGTCCAGGACCTCCGCATAGTTTACCGGCAAACGCACAAGCTGCCGCCCCTGATACCGGAAAGTAAGTAAAGAAAAACCGCGCCGTGCTAACTGTAGCGGCGGG
>JBOGJY010000100.1:0-6247 GCA_050745325.1 Terriglobia bacterium | reverse complement strand
CGTATCTGGGCAAAGTCGTCCGGCTGGCGGACTTCGGCGCCTTCGTTGAGATTTTCCCCGGCACCGACGGCCTGCTGCACATCAGCGAGGTCGCCGAGCACCGCATCCAGGATATCCGCAAGGAGCTTAAGGAAGGTGATCAGCTTCTGGTCAAGGTGATTTCCATCGAAGGCAACAAAATCCGGCTAAGCCGCAAGGCCGTGCTGCGGGAACAACACCAGAAAACCAGCGTGTAGCAGTTTGTAGCGGCGACTTTACGTCGCCACAAGTCGAATAATCTCAACGCGGGTTGGCGGGATAAACCCGCCGCACCACGTTTTTCAGCAACCCGCTAAAGCCCGGCGCTACTGCTGATCGCCTCCGGCTTTCCGTATCCGCTCATGCCTGCGCTCGATGAAAGAATCAGGTTGGCCTATGCGGAATGCCGCGCCATCAGCCGACGGCATTACGAAAACTTCCCCACCGCTTCGCGCCTGGTTCCGCGCGATAAGCGCGACGCGCTCGCCGCCATCTACGCCTTTGCGCGCGCGGCGGATGATTATGCCGACGAGCCCGGCCAAGGCGCCCCCGAGGATAGGCTGCGGCTGATCGCCGCGTGGCGCGACCGGCTCAACCAATGCGCCTCTCAGCCGCCCGCCGAAATTGAACATCCCGTCTTCCTCGCGCTTAGCGACAGCATTCGGAAATACAACCTCAGCCCCAAGAACCTGGATAATCTGTTGCGCGCTTTCGAGCAGGATGCCGTCACCCATCGCCATCCAGATTTCGATTCGCTTTTGTCCTACTGCGCCTGCTCCGCCAACCCTGTCGGGCGGCTAACGCTTGAGCTATTCAATTTCCGCGACGCGGAGTTGTTTGCGCTTTCCGATTTCATCTGCACCGCCTTGCAGCTTACCAACTTCTGGCAGGATGTTGCGGTTGACCTTGAGCGCGATCGCGTTTATTTGCCGCTCAATGATCTGACGGCTTTCGGACTTGACCTTGAGACGCTTCGGGAATTCGGCGCATCAAAAAGACAAGTCACGGATGCCCGCTGGCAGCGCCTTATGGAGTTCCAGGTGGAGCGTACCGCCGGCCTTTTTGAGCAAGGCAGGTTGTTGCCCGAAAGAGTTGGGAGTAACTTGCGCCGTCAATTGCGGCTAACCTGGCTCGGTGGAATGACGATTCTGGAGAAGATCAAGGCCGTCCACTGCGACGTGTTCCGAAGCCGGCCTTCGCTCCGCGCTGCGGATTTCGCGCTGTTGTATCTAAAGTCCTGGCGGGCGCCTGCTTCGCGGATGCGCTTGACCGGCGCCGGGGGCGAAGGCGGGAAAACCTGAGCCAAAACGCGGCTTGTGGGCTGATCGGCGGAAAAACCGTCTCGTTTATCCCATTTGTCTCAAAGTTCTCAGAGTGGTGTGCTAGGCTTTGATTGGACTGCGGCGGCTTTTCTAATTTTAGATTTTCGATCTTCGATTTTGATAAGAGCCGCAGCGGTTGTAGCGGCGGCCTCTGGCCGCCGGTCTTTATTTTTCAAATGTCTCGGCGTTCATCGGGCTCGACAACCCACGGCCAGAAAAACACTGACTGTGGCTACTGGCTAATCATGCAAATGATCGAAAAACAGAACGGTAATCAGACAAAATGGACCTGGCGCCCCGGGGCGCGATGGGGATGCGAGGTAGCGCAAAACAAAAAAGGATTGTTTTACTTTTTGCAAGCCATTGAAAACAAAGAGTCGAAACCGGAACCAACCGGAACCAACCGGACTCTAATGATTGTAAAATCGCTGCAATTGACTGAATATGAAGGGGATAGCCGGATTGATCCGGTACAATGAGACATATTGCACAAAATAAAGGTGATTACGGCTTCAGTCGGAAGTTTTCTCCGCTTTGAGCGCAAAAAAGCCGTCGTTTTCTCCGGTTTGGGCGCTGGTTCGTGATCGGGCTTAAATCCAAAATACGGGCCTTTCCCGCTTCGCTCCAAACGGGTTTTGGGGCGCCGCGTTCGTATTTCAAACGCAGGGCTGGTGTAGCGGCTTGCTCCCGCACCTCACAAGCATTGAACTTATGCCATTAACGCCGAAACATTTTACCGACTCCCGGACGACAAACTTCTATTATTCCTTTCTATTTCTTCCACAAGAGAAGCGCCGGGCCATTGAAGCTGTCTACCATTTCGCCCGCCACGGTGACGATGCGGCAGACGATCAACGCGACCCGCAAACCGCAGCGCGCGAGATCGGCAAGTATCGCGCTTTGCTCGACCAGTTTTTCGATAAAGAACAAAATGGCCAGCCACGCGAAATGCCGTCGCCCGCGCTCCAGGCGCTGGCGGAAGCAATACACCAGTTCCACATCCCGCGGCAGCCGTTTGACGACTTGCTGCTCGGCCTGGAGATGGACTTGCGGATGGATCACACCGCTAGCCTCTACAAAACGTTCGATGAGCTGGAGCTTTACTGCTACCGGGTGGCCAGCGCCATCGGCTTGATCGCCATTGAGATTTTCGGCTACCACAACCCGCAAACGCGCGAATACGCCGTGAATCTCGGCAAGGCGCTGCAAATGGTGAATATCCTGCGGGATGTCGAAAGCGACGCCAAGCGCGGGCGGGTTTACTTCCCTCAAGAGGACCTTGAGCGGTTCCGGGTCGATCCCGCCCGGCTCCGGCAGGGCTGCTCTGACCATTCATTCAGAGATCTCGCGCTTTTTGAGAGCCGCCGGGCGCGGGAATACTTTGAGAAAGCCCGCCGGCTGCTGCCGTCTGAAGATAGGGCGGCCATGCAGCCCGCCGAGATCATGGGAGCAATTTACTGGCGCCTGCTGCGGAAAATCGAGCGCCGCTCGTTCAATGTGTTTGGACCGGGAGTGCGGCTTTCCCGCCCCGCCAAACTGATGACGGCGCTCAGCGTGTATCTCGGCGCGGAGTGGCGCACGTAGCGGTCGGCTTTCAACTAATCGCCGCCATGAGCGGCTGCAGCGGCGGCGTCCCCGCCGCCGGTTTTTAATAGTAAAGACCGGCGGCCAGAGGCCGCCGCTACAAAAACCCTCCGGGGTTGTCAAGGATACATGTAGCTCACGCTCCGTCGGTTTTACCAACGGCTATTTCCCTCGCTCCCTTCGGGGAGCAAAAAACCGCTGGCGCAAGAAACTTGACTCCTTATGGCAGAAATTCTTATTATCGGCGGCGGTTTTGCTGGCCTCGCGGCGGGCGTCAAGCTCTCGAGCCAAGGACGGCGTGTGCGCGTCCTTGAGCAGAAGCCCTATCTCGGCGGACGCGCGCGTTCGTTCCAGCACGCCGCCACCGGCTCCACGGTTGACAATGGGCAGCACATCTTCATGGGCTGCTATCACCAAACGATTGCCTTCCTGTCCACCATTGGAACCCTCGACCGCATACGCTTCCAACCGCGTCTTCAGGTTCATTTCATGGATAAACGGCGTGGCCTGACCTCACTCAGTTGCCCGTCACTGCCCGCTCCGTGGCATTTGCTCGGTGGAGCGCTGAAGTCGAACAGCTTCAGCTTCACCGAAAAACTACAGGTCGTCAGGTTGGGTCGCGCCTTACAGGCGGCGGATTCCGGCAGCCTCGACCTCAGCCGCCTGACGGTGGATGAATGGATGGCCCGGATGGGGCAATCCGAAAAGCTCCGGCGCAATTTCTGGGACCTCCTTTGCATCGCCGCGCTCAACGAAGACCCGCGCATCGCCGCCGCCTCGGTTTTTGAGCCAGTCCTCCGGCTGGCGCTCTTCCAATCCGCCGGGGATTCGCGCATTGGTCTCGCCACCGCCGGCTTGAGCGAGTGCTACACGGAGGCGGCAGCGGCGTTCATCCGCGCAAGAGGCAGCGAGGTGGAGCTTAACCGCGATGTGACCGGCTTCATTCTGTCGCCGGCGGGAGATAACGGGAGTACAACTGGGAACAGCAAGCCCAAACTCACCTGCCACGGCGTAACGCTCGCCGATGGTTCGACGCTCGAAGCGGATGTGGTGCTCAGCGCGGTTCCCTGCTTTCAACTGGCGCGGCTGCTGCCTGAAGAACTGCTCCCCGGCGAGCCTTTTTTTGCGGGGCTCACCGCCATGCGCCCGGTCCCAATCATCTCTTTGAATCTGTGGCTCGACCGGGACATCACCGGCCTTGAGTTTGCCGGCCTGCGCGGCACGACGCACCAGTGGTTTTTCAACAAAGGTAAAATTCTGGGTTCGGGGGAACACTACATCAGCCTTGTGATCAGCGGCGCTCACGAACATATTCACCGCGAGAAGGAAGATTTGCTCAGCCTTGCGCTCGGAGAGCTGAGAGAGCTGTTTCCGCGCGCGCGCGAAGCAACAGTGCTACACTCGCTCGTGCTCAAGGAGCGATTCGCAACGTTTTCGGCAAGCGTCGAGGCGGCCGGGTTGCGGCCCGCGTCACGAACCCCCGTCGAGGGTTTGTATCTCGCCGGTGACTGGACGAATACGGGATTGCCGGCAACCATTGAAAGCGCCGTAAAAAGCGGCTACACTGCGGCTGCCGAAATTTTGCGCGGCAGCCAGAGGCCGCCGCTAAAGCGCATGGGTGGCGGGGTTGAAACACCGCCCTTCCGGCAGCCGTAATTAATCGCCTGGATCAATGCAACCATGCGCTAGTGTTGTGCCACCGAAGTTCATTGCATAAGCCAGCTCCGCAGGAGCGGAAGAATATAGCCCACGGCGCGAGCCGTGGGTTCGCAAGGTGTCCCTCTCCCCCTTCCCCTCTCCCGCCCGCGCGGGAGAGGGGCGCCGAAGGCGGGGTGAGGGCCGATTGATCCCAGGGCTTCCGCCCTGGGCTACCTTCTTCCGCCCCTGACGGGGATCTGAAGCCGGCTCCTGAAAACAGGGGAACTTCATCAACGAACTTCGGTGACATAACACTACATCTCGACCACCGAGAAAAGCAATTTATTCCCCTCGCGGTCGATGCGGTCCAGACGCACTGTGACACGGCCACCCAGGCGAAATGACCGGCGTGAATCACGATGGACCAGGGCGCGCAATTTTTCGCGGTAGACCCAATGCGGGTCGCGGAAGCTCTCGATTGAGACGAACCCCTCGACAAAGAGGTCAATCAGTTCGACGAAGAAACCGTGTTTTGTCAGACTGATCACCAGCCCTTCAAATTCATCACCGACGCGGCCCGCCATAAACGTGACCTTCTTCCAATCCATTAACTCGCGCTCCGCCTCAGCGGCGCGCCGCTCGCACTCCGAGGTTTCGATCCCAAGAGCATGAAGCTCTTCATCGGCAATGAACACACCGTCTTGCTCGCCTAAAGCCGCTTTGAGAATGCGGTGGACGATCAAATCCGGGTAGCGCCGGATCGGTGATGTGAAGTGGGTGTAGGTTGGAGCCGCCAGAGCAAAATGGCCCGCATTCTCTTCGGAGTAGCGCGCTTGCTTGAGCGAGCGGAGCATCAGGTAGGAAAGAATGCGCTCTTCCGGCCTGCCCGCAATGCGCCCGGTGAGGCGCTGATAATGCCGCGAGGTGATTTTTAATTCTTCGCCAGTGGGTAAATCTTCGAAGCGCAGTCGAGCCCGCTCCCCGTTTTTAGTCGGACGCCCGGCCTGGACGTGAACGCGCCGCGCCGCAGGCAACTCAATCCCAAGCGAATAGCCGAAGGTGGCGGCAATTTCTTCGAACTCGAGCACTTTCTTCGGATCGGGCTTTTCATGGATGCGGTAAAGCGAAGGAATTTCGCGGCCTTCAAGGTACGGGGCCACAGCCTCATTGGCCGCCAGCATGAATTCTTCAATGATCCGGTGGGCGATGTTGCGCTCGGACCGGGTGACGCCGGTCATCTGGCCTTGCTCGTTAAATTCAATCGCAGGTTCCGGCAGGTCGAAATCAATCGAACCTCGCGCTTCCCGCCGCCGGTTCAATACCATCGCCAGGTCTTCCATTAATTTAAATTGCTCAACGAGCGGGGCGTATTCGCGGCAGGCGGCCTCATCCCCCGATAAAATAGCGTGTACGGCCGTATAGGTCATGCGCTGGGCGCTGCGAATCACTCCGGGCGTCAGGCGGCACGCAACGGTGTCTCCTTTGCCGTCAATTTCCATGAGGGCGGACACGACCAGGCGGTCGGCGTGCGGATTCAGGCTGCAAATGCCGTTTGAGAGCTCGAGCGGCAGCATGGGAACAGCCCGGTCGGGGAAGTAAACCGAGGTTCCGCGCAAACGCGCTTCGCGGTCAATCGCCGCGCCGGGCCGCACGTAGTGCGCCACATCCGCAATGTGGACCTGCAG
>JBOGJY010000099.1:0-16444 GCA_050745325.1 Terriglobia bacterium | reverse complement strand
GAGAGTGAAATCTCATAAGGGCTTCTTCTTGGCATGACAAGGGCCTCTGTCCCAATACCATGCCATTGGTGAGTCTAATTTGCAATGAATAATACGTTAGTGCATTTATGAAATGCACGACTTAGTTGGCGCCGTTGCCTGGGCGCAGGACGCGAGTCAGGCTGCCTCAGCCAGCCAGGCAGGCCAACCCAGCCATTCGGAGCAATCGGGCCCAGTTGGCCAGTCAAACTTGCGCGTGATCGTGCCCTGGACGCATTTTAAGCCTTCAAATGCTCCTGCCCCTACTCCTGCTACTGCCGAGCCGCCGCCCCAAACGTCTGACCCCGAAATTGTTTCGCCCCAGTTGAGCACGTCAGATCTGCCGGCTGACACCGCAAACGCTCAGAGCGCGGGATCCCCGCCGACGAACGACGCCAGCCAGGCGCCCGCCAATGACGCAACAGCGAGTCAGCCCGGTCAGGCCAATCAGGCCAGTCAGGCGATTCAGCAGGCCGTGCCGGTTGTTTCAAATGCCGAGAGCCAGCAGCTTTACGAGGAAGACATTTCGAAGAAGCACCCGCACCCCCCTGAGCCGGTCAAACTTCCGCCTGCCGATCAGATCGCGGCGCCGCTGTCGGACTCCGCGGTAGCGTCTTCCGCCGTCAACTTGAAGTCGCCGGGTTCACAGACGGAAGCTTCCGGGACCAAGCCGGGCCAAACCAATACATCTGGCCCATCCGGTTCACTTGTTGGGGTAAATAATACACCTGAAGCCCAAATCGCGGCGCTTACGGCGGGCTATGAGAGCCGCAGGCAGGACCGCGAAGCGAAGCTCAAAGGTCTCGAAGCTTCGACGGCGAATGATCCTGCGGCCAAGGCGAATCTGGAAATGCAGGAAACGCGCCTGGCGCTCGAAGGCGAGCAGGACCGTATGCAGGCGGGGCAGCAACTCTCGCAGCAATTTGCGCTTCTGGCTGAGGAACTGGATAAGCGCGCCGCTCAGATCAACGGGTTGATCGAGGACCGCAAACAAACGGCGCTTGCGGCGCAAGCCGGGATCGATCAGATGAAGGATCTTCTGCGCCGCCGCCAGCTTGCCCTGCGCAACCTCGCGGCGCTACCCCCGAGCGGCGACAATAACCAGATGATGGAAGGCCTCAAAACCGAGCTGACCCAGGACGAAGCCACGCAAAAACTCGATGAGGAACGCGGCCAGGAGGCCGGCGGTGAAGTACAGGCGCTCGAGGCTGAGGCTGCCGAATTATCTCAGGCGGCGGCGAAGGCGCGGCAGCGGTCCGACGCCTACGCCGCTGTGGCACAGAACGCCCAGGCAAACCAAGACCGGCTGGCGGACCGGATGGAGTATGACGCCGCGCGTGAGCGCGCCGCCGGGACGTTGGCGGGCGCTTCCAAGGCGATTGAGAGCGCCCCCGCCCTCGCTGGCGCTGAGACGCCTGCGCCTTCTGTGGCCCCTGCGGCGTCTGGACTCAGGGCGCCCACCGCTGCCCCCAACCCGGAAGTCGAGAGTCTGCGTGAATGCCTCCACAAGACCAGGAACGTGGACGCCTGCCTGGCGCAGCAAGGAGGCTCCTAACCATGCCGCCCCGAAAGCGCGTACCGGCGTTCACACTCGCAACGGTAGCGTTTGTTATTTCTGTATCATTTGCCTCACTGACCTCACAGGGCGCTACGCTTGACTTCTCGCCGCAGGGTCTCATCAAACAGCGGGTAAGCCTTTACATGCGGGCCGCTCACAGCCCGCTCGAAAAACTTGCGCCGGAAATCTACTCCTTTGCCACGGGCGCCGAGCGCTGCCGCATGGCGAGTGGCGCAAAAGCGTGCGGCCTGCCGGCCGGGCCCTTGCCAGGGAGCGGACTAAAACAGGTTTTCGATTATTACGTCGCGCAGCCTGTGGAGGCGGGGCTTGACCGGCAGAAGGTGGAAGTTCACAAAAGCAATTGGAGCTGGCAGGCCCGGGCTGGAGTCCCGCGCTAAGGCCTCCCCGCCTGAACTTCCTAGGTTACCGGCCCTTTGGCTAGGCTTTGTTGCGCTTCGGTTTCGGCCAGCGAATCATCCCACACGCTGGCCGGGATTTCTCCGAATTGCGCTGTCGTGCCGGGCAAGTCGGATTCCAGCGTGTTGGCTAGTCCGCTCCGCGCCGCAGGGTTGAGACCCGGCAAAAATTCGGCGAGCGCGTTCCGGATAATCTGCCCTTGAGGCAGGGAGTGCGCGTCCGGGCGCCCGGAAACCGTCTGCGCGATGACTTCCGCGGCTCCCGCAAACGAGAGCAGCGGCATGCCGGATAACGTGGCGCCTCGCTGGTGATGTCTTGCCGCCGTCTCCGCCAAAGGAAAAGGAAGGCTCAGGACGGAACTCATTTGCAGACTCAACTCGCAATGGTCGGTCCCGAAACGCCGCCGCTGCGGCTCGATTGAATCGCCCGCGTCCTCGAACAAACCTTCCGGCTTGGCCGATCCATTGTGGGCCAGCACCGTAAGGAAGGGCAAAATCCCGATGTCGTGGAACAGGCCCGCGAGAAAGGCCCACTCAGGCTGCGCGTAACACGCCCACTCGCTAATGTGACGGCTCAATTGAGCGGCCAGCAGGCTATGGCTCCAAAATAACCGGTTGTCGCGGGCTGGTATGTTTGCGCCGGTGTGCTTCACCAGCCAGGAGGTGAGAAGCAAAACGCGGACGATATCCGCGTCCATCAGAAGAACCGCTTGCTCGATGCTGGCAACCGGCTGTGGAAGCGCGAAAAGTGAGGAGTTGCAGAACTTCACCGTTTCTGTTGCCAAGCCGGGCGCTTCTTTGATGGCCTCGGCCAGACTTCTGAGATCCACGGGGGCTGCGCTCAGCAGCTGGTTCATACGGCCGAGAACGGGTGGCAAACACGCGATCTCGGCCTCGGCGCGCAGCGCGTCAAGCTGGCTGGTCCCCGGCCCCTCGCAAAGAGGGTGGGGGAAAGGCTCCTGGCCTTTGACAATCATTATGGCCTCAATCATGGTTGCTAACCGCCGGCAGTCTGTGAACTGGCCGTCCTCCGTAGCCCCATACTCGTCCTATCGGCAACGCGCAAGTGACCTTTAGAGCCTTCCCGCAAGGTTAGAGCGTGCGTCATGTTTGAACGGTTAAGAGCAAATACAAGCAATGTAATGAACAAGTTACAAGAAACAAACAACCCTGCCATTAGACCTCCACGCAGTGTCCCATCAATGGGTGGGCAATTCGACGGTCTGTAGCGCCGGCATCTGGCCGGCAAACGCCACGGGACGGCGGCGCTACATCGTCCACCCAATTACTGGACATTACAGTAGCCATTTCTCCCGGCTCCCCAAACGCTCCGCACGCCAGGCGATCTCAGGGAATTACCTCAGGGACCACCTCGGGCAGCTTGAAGAGCAGATGCCCCGTCAGAGATGAGTTCTCAAGCCGGACCCAGAGGTTCTCAGTGGCGACAACAGCTCTCACCTGATCAGCCTTGTTCGATTCAGCCCATTCGCGGGTGGCCACGGCCAGACTCTTGGGATCGCAGGTACAGTCGAGCACTTTCTCGGTGGGGCGGGGCATGCGCCGCATGGCGTCAAGGGCCTCGTCCATTTCCGTCTCACCAATGACGCAGGGTTGCGTGCTGCATTCGATCATCTGTTCGAGCGCCCTCAGGGCCGGGAAATCAATCCCATCCGAGAACGCGACATAAAGCGTGCGGCTGTGAGGCAGATAATGAACCAGGGCCATGCGCGACGCCTCCATCAGATGAACCGGCGCCATTGTGGCGCACTCAGCAAAGCCACTGCTCTGCGCCAGGTGGAATACCGGCAGCCCCCACTGCACTCCTAGCGCGCCGGTGAGCTGCTCTTCGGTAAGAATGCCGTGCTCGCGTAACCAGACGCCCAGCCGTCCTTTATGCGACTCCTTCTGGGCCTTTAGCGCTTCCTGAAGGTGCTGGGAGCTGATCAGTCCTTTTGAGAGCAGCAGGAGCCCGAGAGGAAGACGGTACCGGAGAGCGCGGCCGCGGTTCACTTTAAGATTGAGTTGGGCGAACAACTCCGCCGCGCCCCGCTCAAAGCATTCGAGCGAACAGTACCAACCGTCATTCAGTCGGATTCCTGCCGGCCGCCGCCACCGCCACAGCCTGGAGATTCTAGCCCGCGGGCACTGAGGATTGTCACATCGGTCTGGGACGGGTTGAGGTTTGGTCACGGTTCTATGGTCTGAAAGCCAGTCCTTTCGGGAGGTCAGGCGCTGAAGACCTCCAGAGCTAACACCGAGTTACGGTTGCGTCACCTAAGCGGCTGCCTATAATGTTCCAGCCCGTCAGAATGCGGCACGGTGGCAGCCTTCAATCTCAAATCGCGGCGGGAGCAGCGGGGCGCCGCTCATTTCCGGAGTGATTCGAGCCTCTCTTCGCGGCTGGCGAGGCCCGTGATGCGGAGGCCATAGCTTCCGTCAACGGTCACTACCTCACCCCAGGCAATCACCTTGCTGCCGACCAGCAGTTCCACGGGATCTTGGACCTCCTGATCGAGTTCCACAACGCTGCCCGCCGCGAGCTTAAGAATGTCTCCGAGAAGCATCTCCCGTTGTCCGAATCGCAGGGTAACTTCAAGCTCCACATCCATCAGCAGGTCCAGGTTAATTTCACGGGAGCTTCCTGAAACGCGCGATGGCGCTTCGGAAGGCTTCCGGTCGACCTTCTGACCCGGCTTCTGCTCCGTCTTCTCATTGGGCTTCTTCTCGGGCGCCTTTGCGGTTTCCTGCGCGGATTCGAGGGCGCTTAAAAAATCGGAGCTGAACCACGCCCGCAGGCTCAGTCCGGAGTCCTGCGCGGTGAAAAAGCGGAATGCCGCTTGTCCAGCGTTTTCCCATACCGGACGCTCCGCTTCAGAAACCTCAAGCTCTGAGCCCGAGCCCAGCAAATCGGCCACCGGAATCATCGTCGCGATTTGTTGAAAGAATTCAACCACCGATTCACGGCCTTCGGGAGTCAACGTGGTCATCTCGCCCGCGGCCCCGCCCAGCGACAACTTCCCCATACGAAGCGCATCCGCCTCCGGCAGGAAGAAGGCCTGTTCGCCCGCTTTGCCGCCAAAGAGGCGAATCCACAAGCCCGCTTCCGGCGCGCTGCCAGCCGGCGGCTGCGGTGGATCGATCGATTCCACCTCCACGTTGGGACCGAGAAACTGGGTGAGTCCCTGGGCGATATTCGTGGTCCAGATCCCGAGGTAATTCTCGGCGTTCGGACTTAACTGCGAAGCAGGTGTCGTATTCATTCCTGAACTCTCTCCACGGGGTACGGAACCGCGAATTTTTGGTGGATCATTCCGCCCCGCTGTTTGCCGTTTCTTACGGGGAATCCTGTAAACATCTTGCTTCCCGCCACATGGATCAGCGCGGGTTGGTTAACCCGGTGCTGGATCACAATGGTCTGGCCGGGGTTCAGCGCCAGCAGGTCTTTGCCCCGGATCCGGGTGGGCGGCAGTAGTATCTCGACGTCGAAAATGCAGTCGAGAACGTGCTGAAGGATTTGCGTCTTCGGTTGCGGCATTGATCCCTGGCCGCGGGTATTCTTCTTCGCGAGCCTCCTTAGGAGCAAAGAGGAGACGGCGGCGGGAAACGCCAGCGTGAGCGTGCTGAAAGCGTCGGGCACGCGGATTTCGAAGCTGAGAAAGAGCATTTTCTCGTAGGGTGAAAGCAGGCGGAACAACTCCGCCGGGCGCTGCGTCTCGTCAAAACTGAAGCGGACATCCACGACCTGGCTCCAATCCGTCTGCAGCTCCTCACAAATAACGTCCAGCACCGCCTGTAGAACTTTCTCTTCAATTTCTGTCGTATGCCGCTGAGGCGGCTCGGGCTTGCCATTGCCGCCGAGCATCAGGTCGATCATCGCAAACGCCACCGGAAGATCCATGCTCAGGATGGCGATCGAATCTACCGGTTGAACCGTAATCGAGGCCAGATAAGCTTCTTTCGGAAGACTTTCGATAAATTCCGAATAAGGAACCTCATCCACCGACATCAGGTTGGCTTCCACTGTGACTTGAAGGAAGGCGGACAGCCGGTTCTTCAGCCGGTAGGAAAAAGTCTCATGGAGCTGAGCGACGTCTTTCACCTGCTGTTTTGAAATCCTGGACGCCTTTCCGAAAACGAAAGGCGCGACGTTACGGCCGGTTGGCGCACCTCCCTCCGCGGCGTCCGCAGCTTGGGCGGAGCGCAGAAGAGCGTTGATTTCCTCTTGCGTCAGTGTTTTTTCCATACCGAGCCTTCTCCGGCTTTCCGGGTTTTGGGCGGATGACCGGGTTGATCTCCCAAAAACTCTTTCATCCTGACCCTCAGACGGATCATTGCCGAGGAGTGAAGCTGAGAGATCCGGCCCTCGCCGATGCCGAGTACCGCGCCGACTTCCTTCATGGTGAGATCTTCTTTATAGTAGAGAGCCAGCATTTGCCGTTCGCGTTCTGGCAGCTCGCCCACCGCCCTCGCTAGATAAGCTTTAAGCTCCGACTGGAGGCACAGGTAATAGGGATCCTCGTCCGGTGAGTTCGGGACGTACTTGAACACCTGCTCGCCCTTGCCGTCTTCCTGCTCCAGGGCCTGAATGCTGCCCAGATTCAGCCCGCGCAGGTCGCACAGCAGCGTCCGGAGCTCTTCGACGCTGATGCTCATGTCTTTGGCCAGCTCCTGCTCGGTGGGCGAGCGCTCGAAGGTCTGCCGGAGCCGGCTGTTAGAATCTTCAAGCTGGCGGCCCTTGCGGCGCAGCGCGCGCGGGCTCCAATCCATTTCCCTCAAACTATCGAGAATGGCGCCCTTGATGCGAAGCTCGGCGTACGTTTTCACTTGCGCGCCCCGCGACGCGTCATAATTGCGGATGGCCTCGAGCAACCCCACGATTCCAGCGTTCACCAGATCATCGAAGGGCACATGCGGCGGAAGACGGTCATGAATCCTTTTGGCGATGTAGTGCACTTGGGGAAGATTCTCCATCAGCAAACGGTCCCGGTCTTCTTGAACGAGACTCGAAACTTCCTCGTAATTTCTCTTGGCTGCCTTCAAGGGTGTCATCATTGGTTTTGTCTTACCTGTCTTCCCGGCCCTTCAACGCACTACCCCCATGGATTGGACGGTGACGGAATTCGGTATCTCCGCGGGCGAGATCACGACGAGCTTGGGAAGAAACGGCTCGAGCAGCCGGCGAAGATGAAAACGGGCGGGGGAGCTGCACAGGAGCGCAGGACAGGTGAGCGAGACCTGTTCTCCCATGAAGCTGCGGAGCCCGTCAAGAATCCGCCGGACGAATGAAACCTGAGCCGCCGCGGGCCGTCCCTGCGTGGCCTGTGACTCAAAAATCTGCTGGATTTGCTCCTCCAGCTGAGGGTCGATGGTGACGACGGTCAGCTTGCCTTCGTCGTTCAATAAGGGCTGGACTAAGGCGCGGCAAAGCGCCTGGCGCGCAGCCTCCACCAGCATGACTGGATTTTTGCCCACGACGGATGCGTCCAGAAGGGCTTCCAGTATGGCGGGCAAGTCGCGGATCGAAACCTGCTCGCGCAAGAGCTGCTGAAGCACGCGGTGCACTTCACCGAGGCTCAAGGCTTTGGGCGTTAATTCTTCCACTAATTTCGGCTGCGTTTCGGAGAGCGAATCGAGCAGGCGCTTCGTCTCCTGGCGGGTCAGCAGCTCATGGGCGTAGCGCTTAATCAGCTCCGCCAGATGGGTTGCGATGGCCGAGGTCTGATCTACCACGGCGTAGCCGCCCGCCAGAGCCCGCTCGCGCAGCAGGGGGTCAATCCACTTGGCCGCCACGCCAAAGGCCGGCTCGCGCGTGTCTTTCCCTTCAATCTGCGGCGCCTGGCTTTCGGCGCTGATCGCAAGCAGCGAGTTGCTTTCGGTCTGCCACCTGGCAATCTCCACGTTGCGCAGCCGGACCACATATTCCCTGGGTTTAAGCTGCGGATTATCCGTGATATGCACCGGCGGAATCACAAAACCGAGTTGGAGGGCCAGGTGGCGGCGCAGCGCCCGCACCCTCTTCAGCATCTGGCCGCCTTGCCCTTCATCCACCAGCGGGACTAGCGCGTAGCCAACTTCCATACTGAGATCATCCAACTTGGGCATGGCCGGCGGCGCCTCGCCCGCCTTGGCCTTTCCGGCCAGGGCTTCGCTTTTCTGAGCAGCATCCACCTCCGCCGCCAGCGCCTTCGACTGGCGCGCGAGATATGCCATGACGCCCGCCACCAGGAAGAAAGAGAATTTCGGCAGGCCTGGGATCAATCCGAGAGAAAGCATTACGCCCGATGCGATCCAGAGCGGACGGCTCCGCGGCAGCAATTGTTTGCCCAGGTCGCTGCCCAAGCTGGCTTCGGAAGAGGCGCGGGTAGCCACCATGCCGCCGGCTACGGAAACCAGAAGAGAAGGCACGATGGTAACGAGCCCGTCACCCACGGTAAGGATCGTGTAGGTTCGCAGCGCCTCCTGGAAAGACAAGCCCAGATAAAAAATGCCAATAAGAAAACCCGCTCCGATGTTGATCGCGGTAATGAGGATGGTGGCCAGAGCGTCGCGCTGGCTAAAGCGAGCCGCGCCATCCATCGCTCCGTAGAACTCAGCCTCTCTTGCAATCTGCGCGCGCCGGGTCCGGGCCTGCGTTTCGTCGATCAGGCCGGCTCCAAGGTCCGCATCGATGGCCATCTGTTTACCGGGCAGGGCGTCCAGGGTGAAACGCGCGGTGACCTCTGCAATGCGCACCGCGCCGTGGTTGATCACCAGATATTGAATGGCAATCAGGGCCAGGAAAATGACAAAGCCGACAATGTAATTTCCTCCCACCACAAACTGGCCGAAAGCTTCGATAACTTTTCCCGCCGCGCCCGGCCCCTGGCTGCCGTCGAGGAGGATGCGCCGGCTGCTTGCCAGGTTCAACGACAAGCGGAACAACGTTAAAAGAAGCAGCAGCGAAGGAAATACGGAAAACTGCACCGGGCGCTGGATGTACATGGAAACCAGCAACACCAGCACGGAAACCGTGATGCTCACCGCCAGCAGGACGTCCAGGAGGATCGCCGGGATAGGCACCAGCATCACGAATACCATCGCGACGCCAATGACCGGGACCACCCAATCGTAGTGGGAGTGGCTGTTTACGGGCTTAGGATTCGGCGGTGAAGCCATCGCTTAAGTTCGTCTCCTTGCCGGAGGCGGCGGTACGGGTTTTGTGGCTCCTGCCTTGCGAGCGCCGGTCCGGGCTTTGAAAATGAAGGCGAGAATTTCCGCCATCGCCACGTACAGCGCCGGGGGGATCGCCTGGCCCACCTGGACCGTCCGGTAGAGCGCGTGCGCGAGCGGCCGGTTCTCGACGATCGGGATGTTGTGCCAGAGGGCTTCGCGCCGGATTTGTTGAGCAATGAGATTGCGCCCTTTGGCGACCACGACGGGCGCCCGCATGACGCCGGGCTGATACTTAAGAGCAATCGCATATTCGGTCGGGTTGGTAATAATCACCGTGGCTTTTGCGATGTCGCGCATCATCATCCTGCGGCGCATCTCAAGCTGCGCTTTCCGGATTCGGCGCTTGATTTGTGGATTGCCCAGGTTATCCTTGTTCTCCTGCGTAACCTCCTGCTTGGTCATGCGTAACTGCCGCGACAATTGAGTGCGCTGAAACAGATAATCGAACCCCGACCAGGCGAGAAAAACCGCCCCGGATTTCCACGAGATCTCGTAGATACGCCCGAGAAGCCAGGAAATAGAGGCGTGCGCGGGAACCATCGAAGAGCGCACAATCCAATTCCAGTCGCGGGTCATCATGGCAAACACCAGGTAAGTGATGATGGCCATCGGGATGATCGATTTCAGAAAGTTACTGACCGCCGACAAGGAAACAAGCTTGCCGAGGTTGGTCACCGGGTTCACGCGGCTGAAGCTCGGAGTGAGCCCATCGGTGGCGAAAACAACGCCTCCTTGCCCAACGTTGCCAAAGACCGAAACCGCCAGTCCCAGCAGCAGACAAGGAAGCGCCCAATAGCCGGTCACGCGGGCAGTCCTTTCCATGACGAAGACCAGGTTTTCCGGGTTGTCCGCGTGAGCCATCGCCAGACTCTGTCCGAAAAACTCCTTCCACTGCCCTAGGAAACTTGGCGCGTATCCGTTGAGCATCATCACGATGGCAATTAACGCCAACGCCGACGGCAGCTCCCGGCTGCGCGCCACCTGGCCTTTCTTGCGCGCCTGTAGCCGCTTAAACGGTGTTGCTTCTTCGGTCTTGTCGCCAGCGCCCGCCACGTGTGTCCCGGCTCCTTATAAAAGGTGTAAAACGCGCTCGGTGGTGGTTAAAGCCCAGCCAAAATAGCCGCCGGTCATGCTGGGCCAAAAACCGAAGGTAATGACCAGCAATGCGGCGCCGACCAGGATCTTGACGGAAATTGAGGTGAATACGACCGGAAACTGCGGCGCGGCCTTATTGATGAAACCGAGAGAGACATCCGTGAGGATGGTGGCGAGCAAGATCGGCGCGGCCAATTCGACTCCAATGACAAATATTTCTCCGGAAGCATCCATCAAGCGCGTCATTCCCGCCCCACTCAGCCTTGCGGCGCCAACCGGCAGATATTCATAGCTCTTCGCCAGGCTGAGCAGCATCCACCGGTGCATTCCGAGCTGCAGAAAGAAGAGCAGCGCCATCGTCTGGTAGAACACCGCCATCACGGGCGAAGCGGCCTGGGTGGTGGGATCGATCGAGGTTTCAAGCGAGTACCCCAGTTGAAACCCCACGATCGTTCCCGCCATCTCGATGCCCTCGAAAGCAAAGTTCATCACCAGACCGATGACCAAACCCACCATGGCTTCCCCGATAAGAATTTCAACCCAGCTTGCAAGGTCCTTGACCTGGGGAAACGAATGAAAAACCGGAAGCAAGACCGCCGTTACCGCTACCGTCAGCGCGGCCTTCACCGGGCGTGGAATCGCGGCGCTGCCGAAAAACGGGGCAAACACCATCAACATGCTGACCCGCGCGCCAATCAACACCGCCTTGTCGAGGTTGCCCAGAAGCAGGTTCTCGAGCTCCATCCTGATTGCCTCAGCCGAGATAAGGTCGGAAATTTGAAAAAAGCAGCAATGCAAAGGATAGAAGCTTGCGCATCAGCCAGGGCATCATGATGTAAACCACCAGCCCCACCGCGGCCAGGCGCGGCACCGTGCCAATGGTCATCTCCTGAATCGAAGTCATCACCTGCAGGATGCTGGTCAAGAAACCAACGATGATCGCTACAATAAGGATCGGCGCGCACAGCCAGACGGTGACTTCGAGCGTCATCCGCGCCAACGTGACTACTCTTTCAGGAGTCATAAATTCACCTTAATAGAAGCTCTTTACCAGCGACCCTACCACCAGGCTCCAGCCGTTCACCATGACGAACAGAAGAATCTTGAGCGGCGTCGAGATGACGGTGGGCGGCAATTGGAACATGCCTACCGAGGTGGTGACGGAAGCCACCACCAGATCGATCACCATGAAGGGCAAAAAGAGCACTAGCCCGATCTGAAAGCCCGCCTGTAGCTCCGAAATCATGTAGGCTGGCACCACCACGCGCAGCGGGAGATCTTTGGGTGAGCGGGGCTGCGGCAGGCCGGCCATCTTGACGAAAACCGCCAAGTCTTTCTCGCGCGTAAACTTCAGCATGAAAGTCCGCATGGGCCCCTCGGCTTTGTCCAAAGCCTGCCATACGGAAATGCGCCCGCTTTCCATGGGAACCACCGAAGCTTGCACAATCCGCACGCCCACCGGCTGCATGATGAAATAGGTCAGGAAGAGCGCAAGACCAAGTAGCACCTGATTGCTGGGGGCGGTCTCGGTTCCTAGCGCCTGGCGCAAAAAATGGAACACCACCAGAATCCGGACAAACGGCGTCATCGAAAGCAGCAACGCCGGGATTACGGTGAGGACGGTCAGGAGAATGAGAATTGTCCATGGCAGGGAACCCCCGCCCGGAATACGCAACCCGGCGGACGCGCGAGACTGCGCTCCGAAAGCCGGGAGGCCGCATACGAAGCCCATGATGAGAAGCGCCAAGGCCCGTCGCACTGCGCGCCCGAACCTTAACGCCATGTTTTATATTCCTCGGGATCAAATACCCCATCGGCGTCTGCTCCAAACAGAGGGTCTGGCCTGTTTTCGGGAGAAGGGAACCGCGCCAGGAGAGAAATCGAACTTCCCGCCGTTCCCACCAGAAACTTTTCGTTTTCAACCATCACCAGCGCCAGCGCCCTGCGGTCGCCGAGAGACAGCGTTTCACACAGCCGCATCGACCGCCTGCCGCGCCGGCCGCGGAGGTCTTTGGCCGTGCCGGCAAGCCGCTGGAGAGTTGAAACGAATCCATGCAATATCGCTTTACCCATGCGTCCCTTTCGCGCTAACGAGTCTGTGTGACAACTGCGGTTGTAGCGGCGGTCTGCGACCGCCGGTCTGTATTTTTCAATAGATTCGGCGCTCGTAGAGCGCCGCTACAACGCAGAAAAGGCAGTTGTCACAGAGACTCTAACCGCCCAACCTACCCAAGTTCGCTGACTCGAATGGCAAGGCGTGTTCTCAAGACATCGAACTCTGCCCAGCCGATTCTCACGCCATTCACGCGGATGGGAACCTGGCCGGTGGAGTTATGGCGGCTATCGACCACAGTGTCAACGCCTAACGCAAGCAGGTCGCGCACCTTGAAACCGGTTACGCTTAAATCAACGCTCAATTTGCACTGAAGACCGGAAATCAATACCCACGAATCTTCATGAGCCACGGTCTCCGCGGGCTTCGATTCGGCTTCGGCGGTTGGAGGGTTAGCGTCCATATGCGTTACTGCTGGATCAGGAAATCGGTGAAATAAATATCCGTAATCCCAAGCTGCGGAACGCGCTTCTGCAGCGCCGCAAGCAGTTGCTCTTTGAGCTTGGTCTTGCCGTCTGACGCCAAAAGCGAGCTGGATTGCCAGGAGTTGAGCACGCCCAAAATTGTGTCCCGGATTTCAGGAATGAAGGGCGAATCGGCGGGGTTTTCCATCCCCTTGGGTAATGGTTTGTCCAAACCGAGCGTAATGCCTACCTTTAGAAAGGAACCATGGTCCGGGTCCGCAAGGTTCACCAGGAAAGACTCAAGAGGAATCGTGGCTACAGGAGCAGCATCCGCTTGCTTGGCGGTGGTCTCAGGTTTGCCCTTATTTTTGGAGTTGGCCAGGGCCCGATGAGACATAAACACGTATGCTCCACCGCCCAGAGCCAGGCATAGGACGAGCGCGACCCCTATGATTACAGCCTTGGAGCTTTTCTTTTTCTGCGTGGGCGCATCCAGCTTCGGAGTCCCACTCTTAGCCGTCTCTGCCATCGGTGAAGGCATGTGCAACTACCCGGCCAAACCACGCTTTTGTGCGCCGTCTGACTAGAGAGCGGAATTTAGGAGGAAGTAACTAAGTAATAAAGACTTACTGGAGATCGGACAAACTGAAGGCGGGCAGGCTTCGACAGAATGGGATGCCGGCGGGAAGACACTAAGGGAATCTCATGAGAGTTTTCTTGGAATGCTCTCAGATTGGGCGCCCGTAAGGGAGACTCTCACCATCAACCCGCGCCGGCCGAGGTTGATGGAGCGTGGCGATGAGCCGGCGTTCATTAACCGGCTATCACCAATCGAGCCCTTCACCGCAATCAATCTAGAACTATGGGACAAGGTTCAACGTCGATTGAACGACGTTATCAAAGGTTGTAAATGCCTTCGCGTTGGCCTCATATCCCGTTTGTTGCAGAATAAGCTGCGAAAACTGAGAAGCAATGTCGACGTTTGAGCCTTCGAGTCCGCCACCTGTAAGCGTCCCGCGTCCACCTGTGCCGGGGACGCCGACCGTAGGCAGTCCGGAAGCGAGGCTGGCCATGTAATTGTTCGAGCCCACCCGCAGTAGTCCCTGCGTATTGGGGAAGTTCGCCAGAGCAATCTGACCGATGGCATCGGTCTGGCCGTTGGTGAAGCTTCCTTCAATGGTGCCGTCTGATTGAATGGAGAAGGTTGAAAGCGTGCCGCTCGAAAAGCCGTCCTGCAAGGTCTGCGACGCCTCTGAGGTTCCCGCCACCTGCGACACCACGGGAGAATTGTTGGCGTTGTAAAGATTCCAGTTGAATTTCATATTACTGGCCCCGTCGGCCAGTCCGCTCACGGTAATCCCAGTTACGTCGCCAGCAGGCGCTGTAAGCTGGCCGCTGCCGTTGAAGGTGAGCGCGCCGGTTGAGACCGACACGGGAGCCCCGACTGTTCCTACATCCACCGCCGGGATCGTGATCTTATAAGTCCAAGCGCCGCTCCCGGTATTGGTGAAGTTGAAGGTTAAGAGATGGCTCGCCCCGAGCGAATCATACGTCTCCACGGTGGTGCTGAAAGCGGGACTGGCGGGCGTGGCGCTGGCGTCGAGGTTCATGGTGAGTTGTACGTTTTGCGTAGCCTGCGGAGGAGAAATCTGGCCTTGATCGATCGAAAGAGGTATCAGCACGCCGTTGGTATTCACCACGCCGTTAGTCGCCGCATAGCCCATCACGTTGGCGCCGTCCTGGGTCTCTAACTGGCCTTGCGGACTGACCGTCAGGTTCCCATCCCGGGTGTAAAGCGCAACCGCGCCTGCGTCCACCTGGAAGAAACCATCACCCTCGATGGCAACGTCCGTATTTACGCCGGTATTTTGGATGTTTCCTTGCGTGAAGTCGGTGGAGGTTGAGCTTACCTTTGTCCCCAGACCGACTTCGACCGGGTTGCCGGCGCCCGTGGAACCCAGTTGCTGATACAGCAAGTCGCTGAATTCTGGCGACACCCCTTTATAGGCCACCGTGTTCATGTTGGCAAGGTTGTTCGAGATAACCGAGAGCGCCTGATCGCTCGACTCAAGTCCTGAAACTGGGATTGAAAATGATGGCATGATGTTCTCCTGTTTGAGCCTTGAAAATTAGCCCTGCCGCTTTCTCCTGATTCAAATTGAAAACCTGATGAGGCTACGCCTCAAACCGGCGAGTCGTGACGCCACCGCGAAGCGGTGGAACATGAGTAGCCGTGGGTGCAACCCACGGAACATGAACCACGGTCTTTCCTCCGCAACCCCGGAGGGGTTGAAGTTCGCCAAACCATCACCGACTGGCACATTCCCGGCTCACAAGGCGCATTGAGATCGTTAGGCGTTCGGCCCCTTCAGGGCCTATGGTCTTCTCCATTCGAGACCGTGGGTTTTACCCACGGCCATTCATATCGCTACCCTTCAGGGAGCAGGAGCCGCACCAGCATGACGAAAACTTGACTCATTCACATCAAGCCTAGCAGATCAAGGCTTCTACGCTTTGCTCCTCTCAGCATGACCGTATCGGCCTTCTGAGTAGCCAACTTAAGCGCCAGAGGGCGGATTGCCGGAGCCTGAACTGGAGCCCGGCGTGCCCTGGGAGCCCGATGGGCTGCCAGAGCCTGAACTGGAGCTCGACGTTCCTGGTGTGCTGCCAGCGCCTTGGACATAACTCTGCAACAAGCTGTAAATCTGCGAAACTTCGTCCAACTGCGTGAACTGGGCCAATTGCGTCACAAATGCTGTTGGGTCCACCGGATTGGTCGGATCCTGCCCCTGCAGTTGGGCGCTGAGCAAGGTCATAAAATCGGACATTGTGATCTGCTGCGGCTGGAGCCCGGTTGGCGTCGCCGGATTATTCGGCTGTCCGCTGGATGAAGCGCCTGGCGCCGCGGTTGAGGCCATCGGATGTACGGTCATGGGTGTTCCTTTCTTGAATTCCTTAACTAGGCGCGCACGCTCAGCCGCCGCCGGATATCGGTAATTGTGTCCCGGTTAGCCGCTACCGGACCGGAGACGGCGACGGAAGCGGAGCCAAGCCAGGGCGCGCTCTGATCCCTCGGCTGGTTATAATCCGCCGATTGGGAACCCCGGCCATCTCCCGTCCCGCCGCCCGTCGCCATGGGGGTGTTGATGACGGTCAGGTGATCAAGCCGCACGTTCTGGTCGGTGAGCATCTGCTGAAGCGATGGAAGCTCGTTGGTCAGAAGAGTGTGCGCTTCATGATTGGTCACAGAAATCGAGGCTCCAACCCGCCCGCCGTCCAAAACGGCGTGTAACTGCAGCGTGCCCATCGTATCGGTCTGAATGGCAACGCGCATCTCTGTCTTTCCCTGGTTTTCGACCAGTGAGGCGGCGCTCACCACGCCTCCCGGAGCGTTAACCGGGTTCTGCATCGCCGTAGCCACTCGCTCCGCTACGGTTGCCTGCGGGGCCGCAGCCTGAGCGGAAGACCCGGCGGCCGGCGAGGAGCTTGACTGCGCCGCCTGATTTAACGTTTGTCCAAACCCGCTCGATGCCACTTGATTGGCTACGGTCGCGGCTGAAGCCCCGCCGTCAGCGACAACAGGACCCGATCCCTGCTGGGAAGTGGGCTGCTTACCTTGCGAGTCCTG
>JBOGJY010000098.1:0-8526 GCA_050745325.1 Terriglobia bacterium | reverse complement strand
TGAGACTCCGCGCTGATGACGCCAATGCTTCCGCTGGAATCCACTTGACGAATGCCTTGAACCGCGGAATCCGCCGTCATTCCACCACCGATGATAAGGTATTTAGGCATCTTCAAATCCTCCGCCGCCGCAATAGCAGAGGATACCACAGTGACGGCCTTCGTTGTCCATGCTGGATGGGTTTAGATAGAGCCCACTCGCTCCGTATCCCATCTGGCCATCAATATAGACTCAGACAGCAGAAATGCTTGACATCCCAGGCAGCGCGTGATATCTGGTATACCAGCTTTGCATTCAGGGGATTTATAAGGGAAGCCACCGGCGCGCCGGAAGTAGCGCCGGGCTTTGCGCCCGGCACGTGCCGCCCGAAAGGGCGGCGCTACAAGCTCGGCAGGCGGCCCTAAAGGGCGGCGCACCAGAAGCGGTGACCGTGGGTTTCACCCACGGCTATTTCTGCAGCTCCCCTTCGGGGAGCAGGAGCCACCGGCGCAAACGAACTTGACTTATTCACATCAAGCTAAGGTTTCTAGCGGGTAGTGGCTCAGTTTGGTGTAGAGGCGGCTTTATGCCGCCACAATGTGGCGGGGTAAACCCGCCGGTACACCCAAAACTGCGACACTACCTTCTAGCGGCAACGAATCCAGCGGGATTGATTCTCGAGGAGGCAAGATGCACCGCACCCCAAGAAAAGAAATGATACTGGTTTTTGTCTGCGCCGCTTTGCTCAGCGGATGGTCTTTCACGCCACTGTGGGCCCAGATTGATGTGGGCCGTGTTAGCGGGACCGTGAGAGACCCTTCCGGCGCGGTGGCGCCGGGCGCTCAGCTTACCTTAACGAATCAAGCGACGGGCGTCGCCCAAACCACGCGCTCATCCTCCACCGGAACGTACGTATTTGTATCGGTCCCACCCGGGGTCTATACGCTGAAGTGCGAAGCGCCTGGCTTCAGAACTGATCTGGAGAAAGCCCTAGTCGTGCACGTCCAAAATACGGTGACCGCCGATATTTCGCTTGTGGTTGGCTCTACCACGCAGCAAGTGGCCGTTACCGCGGCGGCGCCGCTCCTGCAGGCGCAGGACGCTTCTGTGGGCACGACCATCGGCACGGCCGACGTCAATGACTTGCCGCTCAACGGCCGCAACTTCCTTACCTTGGCGCGTATTCAGCCCGGGAGCTACTGGAGCAATTCATCCTCGGTGACTCCCAGTCTTCAGGGAGGGTCGGTTTACGCCAATGGCGAGGAGTCGGGCCAAGTGGACTTCCGCATGAACGGGGTCGATAACAACGAGGAAGTCTTCGGCGGCCTAACCATTTCCCCTGTCCCGGACGCCATCGACGAGTTCAAATTCCAAGCCGGCGATAACAGCGCCGAATTTGGCCACTCGATCGGCGCGGTCGTGAATGTCGCCCTCAAGTCCGGCGCCAACCAGCTTCACGGCGATTTGTTTGAATATAATCGTAACGAGGCCTACGACGCCAACGACTTCTTTTCTAACCGGAATGGTGTCGCGAGGCCGGCCTACCGGCTCAACCAGTTTGGCGGCACGGTCGGCGGCCCCGTCTATATCCCTCGGGTCTACGACGGCAGAAACAAAACATTCTTCTTCTTTGACTTTCAGCGCACGGTGGGTGAAGGGCCGAGCTCCTTCACCGACACGGTACCCACCGCCCAGATGCAGAGCTCGGGTTTCACGAACCTCCAGAGCCTTATCACCGGCAACAGCGGCACGGTGAAGGATGGGTTGGGCCGTACGTTCCCTCTCGGAACCGTCCTTGATGCGGCGACCACGCGCGCCGTAGCCCCCGGCGCGACCGATCCAATTACCGGGCTGAAGAATACCGGGAGCAGCGCGGTTTACGTCCGGGATCCTTTTTACTCTGGGAGTCTCGTTGGGGTGACTAACTTTACCGGCCTCGCCTCCCAGCTCAACATGATTCCAGTGTCGAGGATTGATCCCAACGCGGTCAAGATCCTTAAGTTGTTGCCAATGCCAAACCAACCCGGGCTCATGAACGACTATTTTGCCGATGTTAACTCGTTTTCATATATCAACCAATGGGACCTGAGAATCGACCACACTCTCAGTCAGAAAGACACTCTCTTCGGGGTCTTCAGCCGGTTCAACCAAACGCAGACGGCCTCGCAACCGTTCAGCGCGACACTGGGAAGCGCCCTGCAAACCAATTTCGCCACGACCCAGCCCACTTACATCCTGTCGCTAAGCGAGACGCACCTGTTTTCACCGACGCTCGTCAACGAAGCGCGCTATGGAATCGATCATAACTACAATACCCGTGAAATCCCCACCGCCAATACGCTGGGACTGCCGGCGCAATATGGCATTCAAGGGGTTCCGCAACTTGCGGGCAACGGCGGACTTCCGACCTTTAATCTTGGCCAGTTCAGCGCCTTTGGCGGGCGCCGCTTCTCGCCCACTATCCAAACCACCGGCGCCGACGAGTTTGACGACAACGTGACCTGGGTGCATGGCGCTCATGAATTCAAAACCGGCGTGCAGTACAACCGCATCGTCGGCCATATCATCCAGCCGGCGTATAGCCATGGAAATCTTAGTTGGAATGGACAGTTCTCCGGTGTTCCGAATGTGTCGTCATCGTACGGCGCAGTGGCTATCGCGGACATGCTGCTGGTTCCCACTATATCCTCGGTTCCCGGCGGTTATAACAATCTGGGAGGCATGAATGGCTACAATGGCTCGAACTATGCGGGAACCAACTACAACGCAAACTACTTTGGCCTCTACGCTCAAGATAACTGGAAAGTGACGCCTACCCTCACCTTGAACTTGGGCGTTCGTTGGGACTACTTCGGTCCGTATAGTGAATCCGACGGCCGCCAAGCCAACTTCAACATGAACGGGGGGAACGGCGCCTCAGGGATTTATGTCATGCCCATCAGCGGCTGCGCCGTGCCGCGCTCGGCGGGCTTCAACTCGCTCCTGGCGGGCTATAGCATCCAGATTATCTGTGCGCCTGGTGGTTCGGTCGAGGAGGCGCAAAAGACCAATTTCGGGCCGCATCTCGGTTTTGCGTATCGCCTACGCCCACGGCTGGTGGTGCGGGGCGGCTACAGCATTGCCTATGGCTCATTTTCCTCCGTCGGGTATGGCGGGACCCTGGGGACCAACTACCCCTTTCAATACACCCTGAACAATCCGACCACCAACTTTAACACTCCCGTCACTGTCAACGGCCAAACCGCCACGATGGAGAACATCTTTTCCTCGCTGAACCTTCAGGATCCCAGCGGGGTGAACGGGATTAACCTGGGCCTGACGGGCAGGCAGTATAACTGGCAAACGCCTTATAGCGAGACGATCAATTTCACCGTGCAAGACCAGTTCACAAACCGGGATTCTTTTCAAATCGGCTACGTGGGAACCCTGGGGAGACATTTGAATGTCAATGAAGCCATGAACGTCCCGACGGAAGTTTTGCCGGTCAGCGTCAACACAACTAATTACCGCCCGTTTCCGAACCTTTCCCAGGGTAATCAGTTTTTGAACACCGACGCCAATAGCAACTATCACTCCCTGCAGGTTACCTTCGACCATCGCTTTAGGAGCGGGGTTAGTATTGCTGCGAATTACACTTACGCCAAGTGCATGTCCGATGGCGCTTGGAATTTGGACTCAGGCCCTCGGGCCGCGTGGCTGCCGGGATTCGGCATTGGAAACGATTACACAGTATGCAGCAATTTCGTCAATAACGTAGTCCACGTATACGGGGAATATGATCTGCCCTTTGGCAGCGGCAGAGCGTTCCTCAATCACACCAACCGGGTTGTGAATGCGGTCCTGGGAGGATGGCAGTTTAACTACCTCTTTACCTATCAGAGCGGCCAGCCCTTCGGCGTAGGATGCCCCAGTTCAACCTCTGATTTCGGCTGTGACGCCTTTCTCGTGCCCGGCCAGAATCCCTACGCCGGCCCGCATAACGAAACCCAGTGGCTTAACCCAAGTGCTTTTGCCCAGCCGCCCCAAGCTACGGCAATTGGACAGACCGACTTTGCGCCTCTCGGGGGGAGGCCCAACCAGGTGTACGGACCCCACCTGTACGACCTCGACTCGTCTCTCTTTAAGAACTTCACCGTCAGGGAGAGTATGTATTTTCAGTTCCGGCTTGAGGCTTTCAATACGTTCAATACCCCGAATTTCGGCGCCCCCGGCCAGCTCAACTTCACCAACCTCAAGAATTTCAGCAACATTACGGGGTTGAATACTCCTCCTCGGATTGTGCAGCTGGGTCTGAAGTTTTACTTCTGACAAGAACCACTACTGAGCTTCGCCTCAGGCCGGCGAGGCGGCGCCGCCCTCACCCGGCTTGCTCCGCTCGCCACCCTCTCCCGGAGGGAGAGGGACTGAAAAAATGTAAGGAAGATGTCCCCCTCACGCGCGGGGGGGAGGGACGCTTTGCGAACCCAGGGCTTGCGCCGTGGGCTATATTCTGCCGCTCCTGTTGAGCTGGCTTATTCAATGAACTTTGGTGACACGACGCTACTGGCGGCTCATTTCACGCCGTCCCATCAAGACCTATGTCTGAAGGCAGCCAGCTTCCAAGATGACTGAAGCAATTGACGCATTACGAATCGTCCAGGCGGTTGAATGTTCATGCCGCGGGCGTGGGCTTGACCGGGGAAACCCATATTTCGAAATCGCATTTCTGGAGATTTGGTGTTAAGACGCCGGGAGTTCGTGAAGACTGTGCTGGCTGCCAGTGGCGCGCTCGCGTGCCGTCCTCTCGCTGGACAAGCGGCGGCGACGCTACCTCGCGCGACCAAAATCAAGCGGGTGCTGGTGGTATTCATGTGCCACTTGGACGTGGGTTTCACGGACACGCAAGCCCGTGTCATGAGCAAATACTTTGACCAGTATTTTCCCGCAGCCATTCACGTTGCGGGCGCCATGCGGCAGTCGGGCGAGGACCGGTACATTTGGACGACAGGCTCATGGCTCCTCTACGAGTATCTCGAGCAGGCCGCCGGCGGACCCCGAAAACGGGCGGAGCAGGCGGTGGCGGCGGGCGCCTTGGCTTGGCACGCTCTGCCATTTAATTGGCAGACGGAGATGCTGGACCGCTCCATGATCGAAGGCGCGTTGGGGCTTTCGCAGTCGCTCGACCGGCGCTTCGGCCGGGTGACCTCCGGCGCAAAGATGAGCGACGTCCCCGGGCATTCCCGCGGCCTGATAGGCCCGCTTGCCGCGAATGGCGTGAAGCTGCTCGATATCGGCGTAAATGGCGCCAGCACTGTTCCCGAGGTTCCTCCGGTCTTTGTCTGGAAGGAGCCGGACGGGGCTTCCATTATGATGATGTATCACCACGGCTATGGTGGCATTGCGCCGGTTCCCGGCTCGGACCTTGCGGTGGCTCTCGAAGTGCGGAACGATAATTCCGGTCCTCATTCGGTGGATGAGGTCAGGAAAATCTATGCGGATCTGCGGAAGCAGTTCCCTAACGCGCGGGTAACTGCGGCTAACCTGAGCGAAGCCGCCACGGCCGTGGAACCCTACCGGAGCAGCCTGCCTGTGGTGACCCAGGAAATCGGCGACACCTGGATTTATGGAGTTCCCAGCGATCCGGTAAAGGTGGCCCGTTATCGTGAAGTGGCGCGGCTGCGCAAGCAGTGGCTTGGGCAGGGGAAGTTCCGCGTTGGAGACTCGACCGACGTGCGCTTGTTGCGGCGGCTGCTGCTCGCGGCGGAGCACACGTGGGGTACCGATACGAAGCGGCTGGAGGACTACGAGCATTACACGCCGAAAGCTCTCGCGGCGGCGATGGATAACCCCCGGTTCCGCGTGGCGGAAACCAGTTGGGCGGAGAAGCGCAGGGATATTGATGAAGCGGTCGCAAGCCTGCCAGCCGCTTTGCGTACCGAGGCGGACGCGCGGCTTCGCGCTTTGCAACCGGCCGAGCCCGGTCGAACGGGGCTCGGCGGGCGCCCGGCGAGGCCGGAGATTGAGACCACCCATTTCGTGGTTGCGCTTGATCCAAAGACGGGCGCCATCAACCGGCTCCGCGCCAAAGCCACGGGGCGTGATTGGGCTTCCCCAGAGCGCCCTCTCGGGCTGTTCGCCTACCAAACCCTTTCCCAGAAGGACTATGACCGGTATCGCGCAGCCTACGTCATTGCCAAGACATGGTGGGCGCCACTCGACTTCGGGAAACCCAAGATTGAGAATTTCGGAGCGCAGAGCCGTGTGTGGTTACCGGCTCTCAAGGATTGCTGGTCGGGCAGGGTCGCGAAGGGTTATCGGATTCTCGCTCAGTTGCATATTGAGGATGATGAAGCCGAGCGCTCCGGTCTTGTTGCCTGGCCGCAAAAAATGTACCTTGACTTGCTTTTCCCGGAGGCGGAGCCCGCAATCGAGCTCAGCTTCTTCTGTCTTGGAAAGCAGGCAAACCGCCTTCCTGAGGCCATGTGGCTCAGCTTTCTTCCGGTGGCGCCAAAATCACGCGGATGGACGCTCGATAAGGTGGATCAACCGGTTTCGCCATTCGATGTCGTCCGGGGTGGTAACCGCCAAATGCACGCAGTCACAAGCCGCGTCTCTTACCAGGACGCGCAAGGCCGCCTTTCGATTGAAACTTTGGATGCGCCCGTAGTGGCGCTCGGAGAGCGTTCGCCTATTGCTTATTCCGTGGATCAACCGGAAATGACCAAGGGCATTCACTTCAGCCTTTTCAACAATGCTTGGGGTACGAACTACATCCAATGGTTTGGCGAAGACACGCGTTTTCGATTCATTATCCGAGTCTGATTTTGCATAGAGCCGGACTTAAGCTTTCGAGCCGCGTGTAGGGGCTAGAAACCTTGAGTTGCGAAACTTGATGTGAATGAGTCAAGTTTTTTGCGCTGGCGGCTCCTGCTCCCCGAAGGGGATCGACATGAATAGCCGTGGGCAAAACCCACGGTCACGGAAGGAGAAGGCAATCGGCCCTGGAGGGGCCGAACGCCTAACGGTCTTATTGCGCCGGGCATGTGCTCATCTGGCGATATTCAACCCCTCCGGGGTTGACGAGGGATGGTTCGCGTTCCGTGGGTTCCACCCACGGCTACTCATGTTCCACCGCTTTGCGGTGGCGTCACGACTCGTGGGTCTGACGCGAAGCCTCACTAGACTCCATGGAAGTTTTGCAGTTCGGGTTCGCTCTCTGATGTGGCCTTTCCGGGCGCAGCAAGTAGAAGCGGGTTGATGTAAGCTAACGGCGAAGGAGGCGTGCGCGTCTTATATTGTGCGTTACATATTATAGTGACAACATTTGCTGTAGTGGCGCTCTATGAGCGCCGGAATCCGGCGGCCAGAGACTGCCGCTACAATGATTGATGTCACTATAATAGGTAATCTTCAATAATCGTTCTGGAACCCGAGTCTGCCATGTCCGCATTCCTCAGAGACTTGAAGTTCGGTTTTCGCATGTTGGTGAAGAACCCCGCGTTCACGGTCGTCGCGGTACTGGCGATTGCGCTGGGCGTCGCAGCCAACACGTCGATTTTCAGCTTCGTAGACGCGGTGATCATCCGGCCGCTTCCCTATCCACATCCCGGCGAGCTCGCCGGCCTCGGGCAGTGGCGCACGCTGAGGGGCCAATACGTCCAGGCGGGAGTCTCCGCTCCAAACATTTTGGATATTCAGAAGCAAAACGGCGCGTTTCAACAGGTGGGCTATTACCTCTACCATTCTTACAATCTCACCAGCGGCAACCCACCCGAGCGCCTCGAAGGCGCAACGCTTTCGGCCAACATGCTCAAGCTGCTCGGTATTCAACCGGCGCTTGGCCGCGGCTTCACACCGCAAGAGACGCAGCCGGGGCACGATACAGTGGTGATCCTGGGCTATCAGCTTTGGCAGAGGCAGTTCGGAGGAAAGCGCAGCGTGATCGGCAGGACCATCCAGTTGGACAACACACCCTATACCATCATCGGCGTGATGCCCAGGAATTTCTATTTCATCTGGGACGAGGCGCTGGACGTGATGACGCCGCTTGCCCTCCCGCCCAGCCGGCGGACGGAGGCTGGAAGGGCGTCGCGCGATTTGCAAACCCTGGCCCGGCTCAGGCCGGGGGTCACACACGACCAAGCGCAGATGGAAATGAATACAATTGCGGCCCGCCTGGCCGCGCAGTATCCCGCGGCCGACAAAGGCTGGGGGATTAAGGTTGAGCCGCTGCACGCGGCCTATCACCGTCACATCGCCATGCCGCTGATCGTGATTATGAGCGCGGCTTTCCTGGTCCTGCTCATCGCTTGTCTGAACGTGGCGAATCTGTTGCTCGTGCGCTCGACGACGCGCCGGAAAGAGATTGCCGTCCGCATGGCGATGGGAGCAAGCCGCACAAGGCTGGTGGCGCAACTGCTCACCGAAAGCGTTCTGTTGGGCTTTACCGGCGGGCTGGTGGGAGTTTTGTTTTCCTACGCCGGCGTGCGTCTGCTGGCTCTCGGCTGCGCGCGATATTACCCCGTGATTGGCACGCAATGGATGAGCCTGAACGGCGCGGTGCTTGCT
>JBOGJY010000097.1:0-5824 GCA_050745325.1 Terriglobia bacterium | reverse complement strand
GTGCTTCCCTTGGTGCAACTCGTTATTCTCGGCTACGCGTTCGGCGGCAACATCAAGCATCTGAAGGTCGGCGTGGTGGACCAGGACCATGGCATGGAAGCGGTAAAATTCCGCGACATGCTCTATGCCATTGATGCGACCGCGCAAACTTTCACCACCACGCCTTACCACGACCTCCATACCGCGATGGCGGATTTGCGGAACGGCCGCCTCAACGGAGTCATCAATATCCCCCCCAACTTCACGCGCAATACGCTCGCCCAGGCGGACCCTCAGATCGGGTTGATGGTGGATAATACAGACCAATTTACCGCGAGCACGCTTGAAGGCGCCCTCACCAGCGTGGCCAATGACTACTCTCAGAATGGTATTGCGCCCCGGATTGAGCCAACCGTCGCGGTCCAGCCGGTCGAGCTTTACGGCTACACGCCTTACATTGAGTATTTTTTGCCCGCGGCTATCGCGCTCTCCATTTTCATCACCGCGATGATCGGCGGCGGAATCATGTACATCGATGACAAGGCGCGCGGAGTTCACGAAGGCTATCTGGTGACGCCCATTGGCAAGACCGAATTGATTCTCGGCTTTACCCTCGCGGGAGCGGCGAAAGGGATCATGGCAGGGTTGATCCTCACGCTTTTTGGGTCGCTCATTGCCGGCATTCCGCATCCCCTCGATCCCCTGCGGCTGCTCAAGATGTTCCTGGTGATCGTGCCCACATCAGTGGCTTTCATCAGCATGATGTTCCTGATGATGGTGAGAACAGAGGATCCGCTGGTCCCAAGGTCGATCTTTGGCGTACTCAACACCCTGCTCTTCTTTCCGAGCGGCGCGATCTATCCCATTAACGCCTTTCCCGAATGGATGAAATGGATCGCTATCGTTGACCCTTTCACTTACGCTGTCCATGCGTTCAAAACCCTGCTGCTGAAGAACACGGGGTTCATGGCGATTACGGGAGACCTCGCGTTCCTCGTCGTCTTCTCACTCATCATGATGGTCTCCGCCACAGCCCTCTTCCGGCGCACATTCTGAACCTTTTTCTGAACCCCTTGGGGTCTTGCGCGGTGTCGTATATTATGTATGCGGCGCACGTTCTGTTCATCATGCGCGGGGGTTGAATGATGACGCTACTCGATGCGAAACCGGCAAAATCCAAAAGGGGAATATTCAAATATATTCCTCTCCCAATTTTCATTTTGATCCTCATTATTATTGCGGGCGCCGTCACCTACAACTTTTGGGACTACCCTGAGGAACGCGCCGTCACGCGCTTCCTTTCCACACTGGAAGCGGGGAATGTTCAGCAGGCGTACAAGCTCTGGAAGGCCGCGCCCGTCTACCAGTACAGCGATTTTGCGCATGATTGGGGTTTGCACGGTGACTATGGCAAAATTAAAAATTTCAAGGTCGTCTACGCTAAATCGCTGGGATCGCATACGGTGCGCGTCTGGGTGGAAATTAACGGCAGGCTAACCAGTATTCTGGTCGACCGTAAATCAAAAGGTTTGTCTTACCCGCTCCCTGATTAGAGCATTGAGGAGAATAAAGATGAAGCGATATGCTTATTTTGCCGCGACGATTGCGCTCGGAGCCGGGATGGCCTTGGCGGCGCCGCGTCCGCCGCAAAATGCACAAAGCTTTACGGGCAATATCAGCGACAGCGCGTGCGGACTTCAGCATATGATGCCCGGAGATACGCCGAAACAATGCACCCTGGAGTGCGTTCACATGGGAGCTAAATTCGTCCTCGCCGATGAATCTCATCATAAGGTTTATGCGCTCAGCGATCAAGCGCAAGCGCAGCCCTTCGCAGGGCAAAATGTTGTCGTAAAGGGGACGTTGAACGGCGCGCGCATCGAAGTGAAGTCGATTACCGCGGCGAAGTAAACACCCGAGCGTCAACACTGTTCACTTAAGCTCAGCGCGCCATTCCGCTGCAGCAAATTTGCCTGTCATCCTGAGCGTAGCGAAGGGTCTGTTTGTAAATCAGTGGGAAAAGCAGATTCTTCGCTGCGCTCAGAATGACAGACGCTTGCATGGGTCGTTCCACAGCAATATTCTGCTTAAGTGAACGCTGTTGGTCCTAACCTGGATTATTCACGAATTCGGTTTGAGCGTCAGGAGGGCGCGGTTCTAACCGTGCTGTTAACGCGCTCCTTAAATTTTCTTGCCTCGCCGATTGAAAAATAAAGACCGGCGGCCAGAGGCCGCTGCTACAATCGCAATTGTTACACAGACTCTAAAACCCCGCCGCTGGGTTGGGGCGCTCCGCGCCAGCATCGACGCAGCTACAATATCTTTGAGGGAGAAAACTCTTGCGCTCAAAACGTTTCCTGATCGCTTCTTTATCCGCAGCGTGCGTTTTCGCGGCGGCGCTTGTGATGTACGCCCAGTCCCCCGTAAAGGGAAAAACGATCTATCTTTCAACCAGCAAGCTGTTGCAGTTGCCGGTTCCAGGCCATCCTCAACCGACCAATAGTTTTCCCACGGCGGTGGCGTTAAGCCCTAACGGACAGTATCTCGCCATCCTGAACAATGGATACGGCACGGAAGGGTCCTCTTACGACGAATCCCTCGCCATCCTGGATCTGACGAACAATCGCCTGACCGATTATCCGGACACACGGTTGCATCAAAAAGCCCACCAGACATACTTTCTCGGCCTCGCGTTCAGCGGCGACGGGCGCCGGCTCTACGCCTCGTTCGCCTCGCTGACAGACCCCACCGGCCGCGAGAGCGGAGACACGGGAAACGGCATTGCGATTTATTCTTTTAATCGCGGCAAGCTTACGCCCGAAGGGTTCCTCAAGATACCACTTCAACCCCTCCGGCCAGATCAACACCCAACCTCAGTTTCTCACGCCGTTCCGCGCGGGCAGGCGGACCCCTATCCTGCCGGCATCGCCGTCATCAGCGGCCGCGATGGCGAGAAGCTGCTGGTGGCTGATAATCTTTCGGACGACGCGCTGCTGCTCGACGCGACGAGCGGAAGAATCCTGCGCCGCTTCAACCTCAGCCACGGCGCTTACGTGCCCGCCGCTTTTCCTTACGGCGTTGCGGCCACGCGGGACGGCCGCCTTGGCTTTTGCAGCCTTTGGAACGATTCGAGCGTTGCGGAACTCGACCTGAACACGGGCAAAGTCATCCGCCGCATTCCTCTGCTCCGCCCGGCGAGCCCGACCGCTCCCGGCTCACATCCTTCGGCTCTGTTGTTGAGCCGCGACGGAAAGTATCTCTACGTCACGCTTTCGAACGCCGACCGCGTGGCCGTGGTCAGGGTCGCGGATGGGAAAGTGGCGGCCCTGCTTTCGACCGAACTGCCGGGCGAGGAGTATGGCGGCTCTTATCCAAATGCTCTCGCCCAAAGCGCGGACGGCAAATTGTTGTTTGCCGCTGACGCCGGCTCCGATGACGTAGCTGTTTTTAACACGAAGGATTTTCTGAGCCTCCGGAAGCCATCGTCCAACCTGCGCTTGATCAAGCCCGCGGGATTCATCCCCACCGAATGGTATCCTACGGCGCTTGCGGCCGTGGGGGGCGATCTCCTCGTCGCCACTGGCAAGGGCGAAGGCACCACAGCCAACGCCTTGACTCCGGCGGAGGCCGCCAAAGAGATGAAGCGGGTGCGCCGTTCGTATACGTATATCGCCACGCTGCTGCACGGCTCGGTTGCGCGCTTGAGCATCGCTCAGACCCGGCGCGACCTTCCGCAACTTAGCCGCGAGGTTGAAGAAAGTAACCTGATGGGACGGACGCTTGCCGCATTCCACTTTACCGGCGGCCGTAATCCTATCAAGCACGTCATTTACATCATCAAAGAGAACCGTACTTACGATCAGATTTTCGGCGACTTGAGGCCCGGCAACGGTGACCAGGCGCTCACCATGTATGGGTGGGACATCACACCCAACGAGCACGAGCTGGCGCTTCAGTTCGGCGTGCTCGACAATTTTTATGTGAGCGGCGAGGTCTCCGGCAACGGCCACGTGTGGTCGATGGCGGCCATCGACAGCGACTACACCGAGAAAACCTGGGAGATCGCTTACCGCAGTTCGGAGCGAACCTACGATTACGAGGGCGAGGTCATGAACGCCGTCCCATTGGCTGAAGGCATCCCGGACGCGGACGAGCCGGGCACCGGTTACATTTGGACAGACGCCGCGCGGCACGGGCTGACGCACCGCAACTATGGCGAATTTGTGGAAACGCATTGGTGCGGAGAGAACCATGCTCAGAACGCATCGCCCAAAATGGGCACGCCGCTGCCCGCAGGCGAAGCGTGTCCCAAGGACTTCGTTCGCAAAGGGCAGCCGCTCCCTTCTAATGTTGGCGAGCCGCATGGGTCCCCAAGCCCGTGGCCTTGGCCGGTTCCCATGATCGCAAAGGACGAGGCCACCATGCCCGAGCTTGCCGGCCACTTTGACCCTCGATCTGCGGACTTCCGCCTCGATTATCCCGATCAGTTGCGCGCCGACGAGTTCCTGAACGAGTTCGAAGGCTTCGTGAAGGCGCGAGAGTCAGGCCACGGAGCTGAACTGCCGCAGTTCATTATTCTCCGCCTCCCCGACGATCACACGGCCGGAACCCGGCCTGGAATGCCAAAACCCGAAGCGTCGATCGCCGATAACGACCTCGCCGTAGGCCGCGTCGCAGACACCGTTTCTCACAGTCCCTACTGGGACGATACGGCGATCTTCATCCTCGAAGATGACGCTCAGGACGGCCCGGACCACGTGGACGCGCACCGCAGCACGGCGCTGGTCATCAGCAAATACGCGCCCGGCTCGAAGGCGCGCCCGCTCCAAGAAAGCAACTTTTACACCACGGTAAACATGATGCGAACCATGGAAGTGCTACTCGGGCTGCCGCCGATGAACAACAACGACGCGCGCGCTCAAGTTATGGCTCCTCTCTTCGCCGGCCCCGGCCGTCAGCCACCTTTCAACGCTGACTATCGCAATCAGAAAAATGGACTGATCTACCGGGTGAATTCGCCGCATGGTCTCGGAGCATTGCTTTCCTCTCAAATGGATTTCACCCACGCCGACCAAGACAACGCCGCCGTCTTGAACAAGATTCTGTGGCAGGAACGCAAAGGGAAGCTCCCCATGCCACCCCCTCGCCACACGGTCTTCTTGCCAGGAGAAGAGTAGCGCGGCTTCGTCTCGGACCGCCGGGACACGCCACCCTCGCCCGCCCCCGCGGAGTTTACCCTGAGCGGAGCCGAAGGGCGCGCCACCCTCTCCCAGAGGGAGAGGGATGGAGTCATGGGGTGGGGTGGGGCTGGTGTAGCGCAGAGTTTTGCCGTTAAAACTCTGCGGCGGGTTTCGATGGATCAGAGCCACCGCCGCAGGGTCTGTTTGCCCTTCCGGCTCACTAATCTCATGTAGCCCATGTGGCTCATTCGGCTCACCCGCCGTATCGGCCGTATCGGTACTGGCGCGTTTCTCGAGCCGCAGCAGCAGCCGGATCTTGGCGTCAATCTGCCGGTCAAGCTGCTGAAGCTGATGCGTGATGGCCTGCCACGTCTCATCCAGGGGATCGAGTCCCCCGGTCTCTTCCGGGCGCTCAATCTCAAGCTCCGCCTGCCGCCGGTAGAGCGCCTCTTCCTCCACCAACGCGGCGCGCTCCTCTTCGATCCACGCCAGCAACTGCTGAACGCGCGGGTCGTCCGCCTTGGGCCGCTTTTCGTCACATTGGTTCCACAGGCTGAGGAACTCGCGCCCGCGCGCCGTATTCGGCGTGCGCCCCCAGACGAACTCGGCCAGCGTGTGGACGTTGTATCCGCACCGGCCCTCCGCCTGATCGCTCCACTTGCGCT
>JBOGJY010000096.1:0-3513 GCA_050745325.1 Terriglobia bacterium | reverse complement strand
GCCTCTGGCCGCCGGTCTTTACACTTAAAAACCGGCGGCCAGAGGCCGCCGCTACAACCGCAGTTGTCACCCAGACTCTAAAGGACGGCGTTACAGAACTACGTATTTTCCGATGGCAACGCTAGCGAGGCTCCGCCCCAGACCGATGAGTCGTGGCGCCACCGCGAAGCGGTGGAACCTGAATAGCCGTGGGTGGAACCCACGGAACGTGAACCATGGTCATCCCCCGGCAACCCCGAAGGGGTTGAATATCGTCAAACGATGACCTGTAGCGGCGCTGTCCCCAGCGTCGCAAGAAGCCGGTGAAGACTCCGGCGCTACAGAAGCCGTGAAGGTTTCTAGCGCCTTTGTCCATTCCGGTTTCGTTGCGCCAGCGAACGAATTATGATTTCATAGAACCCGCGGCTGCACGCTGGCGATGCTCTATCTTGGTGGCGCTTACCGGGCGTGCGAGAACCCAACCATGCGACGTTTATTCCGTTTCAACCGTCTTCTTTGCGCGGGCGCCGTAGCTTTAACCCTGGCGGCGCTCATTGTGGCAGTCCGAGATAGGCTATGGGCCAGAAGCGGGCGGGTGGCGCCGGTTTCTACGCTCGACGGCCCAGTTCCGCAAGCCCTGCGCCTGCACGGCTACAATCCCCAAAACCTCGATACCCGCGTGAGTCCTTGCAACGATTTTTACCAGTACGCGGTGGGCGGATGGCGCGCGAGGAATCCGATTCCGGCTGACTATCCTGAGTGGGGTGTTGTCCGTGTCGTTGCGCGGCGCAACAAGGAATTATTGCGCAGTATTCTCGAAAAGGACGCCGCGCCGAATCAGTCCGAAGATCCGAACCAACAGAAGCTGGGGGATTTTTATGCGAGCTGCATGAACGCCAAGGCGGTTAACGCGGAGGGCGTGAAGCCGCTTGCGCCTGAGTTCAAGCGCATCGATGAGATTCACGACCTTCCAAGCCTTGAGGCGGAGATCGAGCGCTTGCAGAGCTTGGGCGTGGACGCTCCTTTCGCCTTTGCGTCGCAGCAGGATTACAAGGACAGCAGCGAGGTGACAGGCGTAGCGTGGCAAGGCGGGCTGGGCCTTCCCAATTGCACTTACTACACGGAGCAAGACGCAAAATCAAAGCAAATCCGCGCCGGGTACACCGCGCACGCCGTCAAATTGTTCGAGCTCCTCGGGGACTCGCCTTCAACCGCCACCGCCGAAGCCGCAAGCGTAATGAAGACGGAGACGATGCTGGCGGGCGCCTCGATGACGCCGGTCGAGCTGCGCGACCCGACGGCGGTGTACCACCGGATGGCGGCGCCGGAGCTGCGCGCGCTCACCCCCGATTTTTCCTGGCAAGCGTACTTTCACGCGATCGGCCACCCGGACTTGGCCTCGATCAACGTGGGCCAGCCTGACTTCTTCCGGGAGATTAACCGCGCTTTCACCAGCCTTCCACTTCCGGATTGGAGGACGTACCTGCGCTGGCAGGTGATCGACCAGGCGGCGCCGTATCTCTCGGACGCATTCGTCAGCGAGGACTTCAATTTCAAGCGGCTGCTGACCGGCGCCGAGAAGCTCCAGCCTCGCTGGCTGCGCTGTGTTAACGAGATCGACTCTGGGATGGGCATGGCGCTCGGTGAGCAGTACGTGAAGACCGCCTTTCCGCCTTCATCAAAAGCCGAAACGGAGTCGATGGCCGATAACCTGATCGCCGCGCTCCGAAGCAGTATTTCTACGCTTCCGTGGATGGGACCGGATACGAAGGCGTTCGCGCTGGCAAAACTCAAAGCGATGCGAAGGAAGATCGGCTACCCCAATAAGTGGCGTGACTATTCGGCGCTCGGCATCACGCGCGGGTCTTACGTGATGAATGTGCTGAGCGCCGACCGGTTCGAATTCGGCCGCTTGCTTAACAAAATTGGAAAACCCGTGGACCGCTCGGAATGGGAAATGACGCCGCCTACGGTAAACGCCTACTACGATCCTTCCATGAATGAGATCGTATTCCCGGCGGGCATTCTCCAGCCGCCGTTTTTTGATCCGGCGGCGGCAAGCGCGCTGAACTACGGTGATACCGGCGCGACAATCGGGCACGAGATGACCCACGGCTTCGACGATGAAGGGCGCCAGTTTGACGCCGGGGGGAACCTGAAGAACTGGTGGACGCCGCGGGATCTGGCGCGATTTAACCAGCGGGCCGCCTGCATTGTGAGCCAGTTCAACGGTTACGTAGTGGAAAATCAACTGCATGAGAACGGCAAGCTGGTGGAGGGAGAGAGCATTGCTGACTTGGGTGGAGTTGTGATCGCCTACGACGCTTTCGAGAAATCGATTGCAGGGATGCCGCGCGTCACGATAGACGGGTTCACTCCGGAGGAACTCTTTTTCCTTGGCTACGCGGAAAGCTGGGAGGAGAACATCCGGCCGGAGCTTGAGCGCCTGTATGTCACTTCGGACCCCCACCCGATTGCCCGCTTCAGAGTGAATGGTCCGCTTTCTAACATGCCGGCCTTTGCCGCGGCCTGGGGCTGCAAGGCGGGCGATCCGATGGTCCGCCCGGCGGCCAAGCAATGCAAAATCTGGTGAGGCAGGAGGGCTGTACGCCTTAAACGTAAAAATAAATTTTGCGAACCGCTGGACCGCAGTTGAAGTAATGACGGATATCAGCAACCCAAGGTGGCCGCTTTCGGAAACCAGCATATTCGAAAGTTAACCGCCTCCAGGGAACAACAATGATGAACTCCATTGAAACCCCCGATTGGTCAACCATCCCGGCTCCGGTTGACGATGGCGCTACCCGCCACCTCGCGGGCGCCCGGTTGGCATCCGCGCCCCTGCGCGCCACCGACGGCGATATCGTCGATCTGTCTTTGATACCCGGCCAAGTCGTGGTTTTTGCGTATCCCCGGACGGGAAGGCCCGGCATTGAAAACCCCGAGGGATGGGACCTGATCCCAGGCGCGCGGGGTTGCACGCCCCAGGCCTGCTGTTTCCGCGATCATTTCAATGAATTGAAGGCCCTCGGCGTCGACCACCTCTTTGGTCTTTCTACCCAAGACCCTGACTATCAACGCGAAGCGGCGGAACGCCTGCATCTGCCATTTGCCATCCTGTCGGACGAGCACTTGAAGCTGACTCGCGCGATGAATCTGCCTACTTTTGCAACAAACGGGATGACGCTCTTGAAACGCTTTACCTTGGTAGTGAACGACGGCATGATCGAACACATTTTCTACCCCGTGTTCCCACCGGACCGGAGCGCCAGCGATTTGGTTGAGTGGCTCGCGCAGAGAGCTTAGACCGGGAGTTCACGCCAAGGCGTCCCGCCGCTCCCCGCAGCCCTGGATTCTTCTGCTACAATGGGGCGTGAACGCCTTTTTGAGGCGATCCCCAGCGCAGTGGAGGGATGGGTGAGTGGTTGAAACCGGCGGTCTTGAAAACCGTTAGCCCCGAAAGGGGCTCGGGGGTTCGAATCCCTCTCCCTCCGCCAGCAGCGCAACTTGGTTTTGCAGCATCCTATGGAGAGG
>JBOGJY010000095.1:0-3296 GCA_050745325.1 Terriglobia bacterium | reverse complement strand
GGAACAGGGGAAATGTGGGCAAAAGAAAGTTAAAAAAATGAAAAAGGATTGTTTTACTTTTTTCAAGTCATTGAAAACAAAGAGTCGAAACCGGAACGAACCGGAACGAACCGGACTCTAATGATTGTAAAATCGCTGCAATTGACTGAATATGAAGGGGATAGCCGGATTGATCCGGTAAAATGAGGCATGTTGCACAAAATAAAGGTGATTGCGGCTTCAGTCGGGCGCTTTCTCCGCTTTGGGTGCAAAAATCGTCGTTTTCTCTGGTTTGGTCCGGTTCGTGACCGGGCCTCAAATCCAAAATACGGGGCTTTCCCGCTTCGCTCGAAACGGGTTTTGAGGCGTTTTGGCATTTTTGGCAACTAGCGTTCGTGCTTCAAACGCAGGGCAGTTGTAGCGGCGGCCTCTGGCCGCCGGTCTTTACTCTTAAAAAACCGGCAGCCAGAGGCCACCGCTACAGCCATGCCGGCATCTTGCCGACAAGCCGGGACGAGCCGCCGGGACGGCGGCGCTACGATAGCGGGAGCCAGCTCCCGGACCCTCAGGCTGTTAAAATTAACGGCTCTCATTTCTGACGAGTTGGGGTGGAAGCTTGGCGGGTCCTTTGAGCAATCCCGGAAGCCTGGGAAAGAGTGATGCGGCCTTTTGAACCTGGGGGTCGCTGAGCGCCGCAGCCTGATTGGAGAAATCGAGGCCAAAAACCAGATCAAAAACCGCCGCTTTGAGCTTTTGCTTCAAAAGGGGCTGATCTTTGGACCAATATTCATCGGGAGATTTGATCCTTTGCGCCGTAAGAAAATTTCTGAATTCTTCCAGCATCTCGTCACTGGGCTCAAACGTTTTGGCGATTGTGCCGTGGTAAGTGACATATTCGGAGGCGAACTGGCTGAACGTTCCCCGCTGGTCGAGGAACTCCATCCACTCATCGGGCTTGGGAGCGGCGGCAAGAACGTCTGGCGTGATTCCGCCATGCGCGGAAAGCGGACGGCCGTCGGCGGTGTGAAAAGAAGAATGCGAATCTTCGCTCCCAGCCTCGATGCCCTGAATCGGATTCGCCAGCGCCGTTCCGGGAAGAGGCTTCTGAATGGAGCGGCCGCTGGGCGTGAAATAAGCGGAGGTAAGCAGCGCAACCGCCGTCTGATCACTCAGCGGCATCACCGACTCGACGACGCCCTTCCCGAAAGTTTGCTCCCCGGCAACCAGCGCGCGGTCGTGGTCCTGCAGGGCCGAAGTCACCACTTCCGCCGCGCTCGCGGTGTTGCCGTTGACCAGAACAATGAGAGGGAGGCTCACTTCAATCGGGGCGGCCACACAGCGGTAGGTGGTCTCTTTCACGGTCCGGCCGCGCACCGTCAGCACTGGGGTCCCCGGGTCCATGAACAAGCTGGAGACTCCAACCGCCGCGGCCAGCAATCCTCCCGGATTATTCCGCAAGTCAAGGATGATCCCTTCCAGGTTCGGGTAGCCCAGTTTCTTGAGCGCGTCGATAACCTCCTGCGGCGTTTTGGATTCGAACGAGTCGATGTGGAGGTAAGCAATGCCGCCCGAATAGAGGAACGCCACATCCACCGTGGGCAGCGCCACTTCGGCTGGCCGCAAATGCACCATAACGGGCGAACTCTCTCCGGGCCGCATTACGCTGAGCGTGGCGGGATGCGACCTTGCCTGCTGGAGCGTGTGGATGAGACCGTTGAAGTCCAGGCTATCCAGCGCAACCCCGTTAACCGACATAATCTGGTCGCCGGGACCCAGCCCCGCTCTCCAGGAAGGCGACCCCTGCTGCGCCTGAATCACAGTGACTTTGCCGGTTTGAACATAGAGGATGGAGCCGAAACCGACCGCCTCGCCGCGTGTCTGCTGCTGCAATTGGTCGAATTGACCGCGGTCAAAAAAGGAGGAGAAAGGATCGAGCGAGGAAAGCATTCCGCGCACCGCCCCTTCCAGGATCAAACGGTCGGGGTCAGGCCGGTCCATATAATTTTGCTGCAAGTCCTGATAGATTTCGGCAAACTTAAGGCTCTGCGCGGTGACGGCATCGCCAGGAACGCGCCGCCGCGCCTGTGATTGGGCAAAGAGGCCGCCCGCAGGCAACAACAGGCTGCCCGCAAAGAGCGCAAGTAAACTTCGCCATACGGGCCATACGGATTTGAACGGCATGGGTAACATACTGGACAAACTCATAGTATAACCCGCGCGTTGTCATTCCGCGGCGCGCCGTGCAACACTTGAGCCGATGCGGATTCCCTGCAATTCATCCGGCGGCCCACCGTTACGCTTAACTTCGCAATTTCTCTTGGAGGAACCGATATGACCGGTCACAAGCTTAACCGGCGGAATTTTATCACCACAACTGGCGCGGCCGCAGGAAGCCTTTCCGCGGCGCTGGCGCTACCCGCCAATATGGCCCATACATCCAATGCGGCGCCAGCCACACTCACGCGGAAGTTTTATACCGTTCTCAGTCTGTCGCGGCTTGGATTCAGCGCGCCATTCGACCAATCGGTCGATCTCGCTCATCGGTACGGCTTCGAGGCTGTTGACCCTGACGAAAAGCTATTCGCGCAATTATCCGATGACGGATTGAAGAAGCTGCTCGACGATCTCACCGCGAAGAATCTGAAGTTCGGCGCAGCGGGTCTGCCGGTGGACTTCCGCAGGGACGAGGCCACGTTCAGCGAGGATCTTAAAAAGTTGCCGGACGCCGCCGGGGTGTTGCGGCGCGCGGGAGTTTTGCGCGTCAGCACCTACATCATGCCTTGCAGCAACAGCCTGACCTATCTCCAAAACTTTCGCCAGCACGCGTGCCGGCTGCGCGAGTGCGCCAAGATTCTGGCGGACCACGGCCAGCGCATGGGGCTTGAATACGTAGCGACTCGCACCGTGTGGCGGAGCGAGAGCCAGCCGTTCATTCACACCATGTCAGAAATGAAGGAGCTTGAAACAGCCATCGGGACCAACAACCTCGGCATCCAGCTCGATAGCTGGCACTGGTACAACGCCCAAGAAACCGGCGCGGACATCGAAACGCTGCGCAACCACCAGGTGATCACGGTGGATCTCAACGACGCGCCGCGCCTGCCACTCGATGAGCAACATGACAATCACCGCGAGCTTCCGGCGGCGACCGGGGTGATCCCGGTTAAGGAGTTCCTGCAAGCTCTCGCGTCGATTGGCTACGACGGGCCGATACAAGCCGAGCCTTTCAACGCCCAGTTGCGCGCCATGCCCCTCGACCAGGCGGTTGCGGCCACCGCGGCGGCCATCCGCAAGGCTTTCGGCGAAGCAGGGCTGGC
>JBOGJY010000094.1:0-18223 GCA_050745325.1 Terriglobia bacterium | reverse complement strand
GACGATAAACGGTGGTCTGGATGGTGGTGTAGGCCGGTCTATTCTTCGCCGGAAAGGTCTCTTGAATTTCACGGATGGAGCGCTCGCCTTGCGTCCAGAGCGCCTCCATGATTCGAAGTTCGAGCTTTGTCAATTTAGGTTCGGCCATAGGTTATCTACTACCTCTGATTGGAAGTCTACTATTATAATAGGCAATGTCAAGTCTTTTTTACCCAAGGCCAGGCGGCGCCCCACAGAGAAAATTCAGGAGGTCACAAGCAAAATGGAGGGGTTCTTAAGCGGGTCATAAAGGCGCAGATAGAAATAGCCGATTCCGGCTAAGCCCAGCATCAGGTTTGGAGTTTCTCCCCCACCAAGCACACCGCAAGGCCACGGCAGATTGCCTTTCTGGTAGATGCTAACGCCTTGCAAACCGGTTTGTTCAGCTCCCTGAATGAGATCATTATTTTCCAGGACTTGACTAGCTAAAATCAGCAACTCTGCATTGCCAGCAAGACCGTGGCACAGGCAGTAATTTCCCTGGCCTGGGGGCTGGACCAGGGCTTTTTCTGTGGTACGAAGGGCAATTTCGGCCTCGTTCCGCAGGATCAGGTCTCCCAGAATCTGGTAGGCGCGCAGCCGCGACAGACCAATTCCCGGCGCTCCGTGGCACCAAGCCGTCATGAAGTTCGGGCCTGCATGACTATTTGCTTGAGGGCCGCTGGGGCTGCGAAAATCGGGCCAGTTTTGCTGCTCACTGTTGAACCAATGGCGCTCGTAGCGGAGGGCCTGTTCAGCCGCCTGGCGAAACGCTTCTTCATGGGTGTGCCGGAAAATTTCAAGCAGGGCCCACGCGATTCCGGCGGTCCCGTGCGAAAACCCGGTGAGGTTTCGTTCCACGGGGATTTGGAGAGTATTCCAGGACCATCCGGTGTCATCCTTTTCGGCCGTGTTCAGAAGACGTTTGGCGTGGCGCGTTGCCAATTCGAGCAGAAAATCGTTCGGATGGGCGCGAAAGATTTTCAGTAACACAGGGATCGCCCCAGCGCTTCCTGAGACGACGTCCAGGCCCTGACTGTTCGCGTCATCTCGCAGCAGACCTTCGAGGAGCTTCAGCGCCTTAGCTACAAAATCCGGACGATCCAGAATCTCTCCGGTTTCGATCAGCGCGTAGGCGATTCCCGTCAGACCGGAATAGAAGCCAATCCGTGCTCCAGGATTAATATCTTCCAGACGTGACAGGGCCTGGCCAATGCCTCCCTCAGCGGCGGTTCGATGGGGCTTATCACCAGTCAGCGCGAATAGCCGCGCCAGGAACAGCGACACACCGCTGGTTCCGCCATAGAGATCGGGGCCAAAGACGCGATGAACCACCTTCCAGGAGTTTTGGACGCCCTCCATGGAATCACCCAGCCAATTGCACCGGCTCCCGGCCCAGAGAGCGTCCCGGCAGAGCGTGTTTCCAATGCGGTCGGCTGCCTCAAGAAAAACTGGATTGCGGCTAGACACTTGCGGCCTCGAAGATAGCGGGATCGTACTGATCGATCGACCGGCCATTCAGATAAGGGCGGTCCAGGTTGAGGCCGTAAGCCTTGAACTGCTTCGCCACTTCCGCTCTTCGCCCCGGCAGACCCTGCTCACCCTGCAAATAGGCGCTCCAAATGGCCTCGGCGACGATCCGGCAGCGATTCATTCCGAAGCTCTCTCCGTTGCCCGGATCTTCTGCCAGCGCCAGCCCCGGCGCCAGGCGCAGGGTGAACAGAGGCGCTTCCTGACCAAGATGCTCTGCAAGCTCGCGGTGAACGTAACTTAAGAGCTCCGCCGCGATGCGAAAGTATCGCTTGTTCAGATAAACGAGGGCCGGGTCCAAGCGGCCGTATTGGGAGCGATGGGTAAGGGATTTCATTCGAAACGGGATGCGGAAGCGGTTCAGCGTTTGCGTCGAGAGGCGCATGAGATGAGCGGCGCCCTTGTCATCGATATTCCAGTAGAAACGAATAAGGTTGTAATCTGCCGGGGACGCCGTTTCGGCTTCGCCAAAAGCAAAGTAGAAACCGGGCTGCATGGTGAGCGACTCTTTGGGGAAGAAAACGGTGGCGCTCGACCCGACCGTGGGCCCCATCCCGGGGCCGTTATGCGTGACGTATTCGCCGGGCCAAAAAGCGCGGCTGATTCCGTAACGCTGGGCAACGATCTGACCCGAAGGTTCCACCTTGAATATCTGCCAGCCTGGCTCCCAGCGAGGCTGGCCCGAGTTTGCCGCCGATAATTCCTGGGACAAGTCATCCTGGGCTCCGGCGAATGGCGTCTGCTGGGTAATTGTTCCCGTAAAATGCGCGCAAAAGCAATACTGGTATAAGTAGTTTTGCAGCGTCGAGACCAGCGGAGGCTGGGGTGAATTGATTGCTGACCACCCGGCGTCCGCCGGCTTGACCGCGGGCGTTTCCCATCCCGCGAATGAAAAAGAGGCAGGGGAGAGAATCGTGATCGCGCTCAAAATTCTGCTGAGTTGGCCGTGAATGGTTTCCATTATGCCGTCCATTCGAATCTGTCAGGAAATCAGCCTATAAGCCCGCATACGTCCGCTTCTTGCGCCGCCCGGAGATATGGCGCGCGAGGACTTCTTCAAAGCCCGAGAAGATCGCCGATTGCCTGCTGCGGCTGGCTCAAGACGTTCAAGCTGACCTGCAGCAGGCAAAGCGTGCTGGCGCTAATCTGAGATGAATAATACATATATTCGTACGCGGTCTGAATCATGCGCGCCGCTCCGCACTTGACGCTACGCTCCAGCATCTCCGTGGCGTCGCGCCCTTCAACCTGCCGTGTCTCCGTGTAACTCTCCCAAAACGCCCGAATCGCGGGCTGCATTAATTCCAGGGGATACTGGGCGTGCTTTACAAGCTCCGCCGGCGGCATTTCGATGGTAGCCGGCATCGAGAATATCCAGAACGAAAGATACGCTTGCAGAATGGCTCCCACGTCCCAGCACGCATCGCCCCAGTCAGCGAGCTCCCAGTCAACAATCTTAATCTCAACTTCTTTGCCGCCCGCTGCGCCCTCGGCAACGCAATTATCCCATTTGATATCCCCGTGGATCAGACTGTCAAAGCGCCACTGGCTTCGTAAAGCCAACAAGTGCTGCTGGAATTCCGGATATTGCTGCACGATGCTCACCACCTGCGAATTTCCCCTGCTCATAGCGCCAAAGGACCCGGCGTTTAGCTGGTCGACGGATAAAATCCACGGAACTTTTTTGGGGAAAACCGGATTTTCAGCGATTTCTTTCGCGTGATTGGGAGCGATGCGGTGATAGGCGCCCAAGCCTTTGGCTAGTTTTTTGGCTACCTCGGGGGGAAACGCATTGAGACGGCGGTGATACTCGGTGAGGTCTTCGCCCTCCTTCAGTAATTCAAGGATCAGGATGTACCGGCCAGGGTCGAAGTCGTAATACTTCGGGAGAAGCGGCGAGAGCGCCGCGAAATCAGGATTGCTCTGAGCCAGCCAGTAGCATTTCGCCTCGCCTTGCAAGGTGGCAATCGATTGCGGGTCCCAATTTTGGATCTGCTTGAGAAAGAAACTGGGATGCTGCCGCCGAATCACTTTGAAATTCCGGTTGCGCCGTGGGGTCTCGATCACCATCCAATCGCCATCGACCACGGAGTCAGAAGACACAAGCCCGCGTTCGATCAGGTAATAAACCAGGTTGGATGTGGTGATGAACATTGTTTAGTCGTAATTTCTCTCCTATTCCACGGGTCATTCTTTCCAGCACGAAGCGGTCAGCGGGTGAAAGAACTTCCCTGCTTTATAAGAGTACGTTCATTGTCAATAGTTTGTTGCTCGACCGGAGCCTCTTCACTGATGAAAGCGGTCACAGCACGGGGCGACTACGAAAATCTGCCTCCAAACTCGTCGCAGTGCCATAGTTCTGGCTGAAAAAAGTGGCAAGTCCCGCCGCCTGGAGACAGCGGGACTTGCCAGACAAGTTTACGTCAATTTACTGGGGGAGCGGGCAAAGGTGCGCCGCACCTACCACATGAGTTGGACAAGCCACTGAACACACTAAGGTGACGTGGCACCCGGCCGCAGGCGTCGTATGTATCGGACATCCTGCTGCCGGAGTAGTGTGCACGGGGCAACCAGCCGCGGGAGTGGTGGGCGGCGGGCAAACTGCCGACAGAACCGGGCACTGAGCCGGAGTCTGCGTTATCGGAGGACAAGGGATAACCGCCGTCGGACAATAGACATGGTGGGTTGGACACGCTGGCGTCGGCGGAGGCGGGCAGCCGAAATGGGTCGGACACGCCGGCGTTGGCGGCGGGCAACCGACATGCGTGCAGGCCACGGACACATTGCAGGGATAGACGGTCTGCTGGCAGGCAAGTTGTGGCAGCACGCTAGCCGGCGCCAGACGCGCGGCCTCTGGGAGGCAGATCGCCACCGTAACCGGCCAGCACTCGCCTGGCATGGTGATGGGCATCGGACGCGCTAATTCCGCAACTCCGCCACCTTCCACCGGGGTTCCGGGGCCAGGGCCCGGACAATTGGGCGAGGCGACCGGGCAGTGCGGCGGCAGCGTAAGCGGCGGGCAAAAGACCCCCAACGATGGGCACAGAGCGGGAATGTGTGTTGGCGGCGGACAAACGATCCCGACCGATGGGCAGTGTACCTGATGCGTTGGCGGTGGACAGACGATGGCCACCGAGGGGCAGTTAAGTAGAGTCGGCGGCGGACAAACAATGGGATGACTTGGGCAGAACTGCGTGGGCGGCTGGCAAACAATCGCCACCGATGGGCACTGCACCTGATGCGTTGGCGGTGGACAGACGATGGCCACCGAGGGGCAGTTAAGCAGAGTCGGCGGCGGACAAACAATGGGATGACTTGGGCAGAACTGCGTGGGCGGCGGACAAACAATGGGATGACTTGGGCAGAACTGCGTGGGCGGCGGGCAAACAATCGCCACCGATGGGCAGTTGACCTGATGGGTCGGGCAGCCTGCCAACGTCAGCGGCGGACAAACGGGTGGATGAGTCGGGCAGGCTGGCGTTGGCGGTGGGCAGCCAGCCGGGTCAAGGCGCGTGGGACCGCCGCATGGAACGGGCGAGGGCGGCGGCGGACACCCATCGAGGGGGCTGGGCAGGTGGCAACCGGCTGGCGGGCTAGTAAGCTGCGGTAATGGCGCGGCGCCGCCCACACCCGCCTTCATATACTGTTGCTGGATCTGACCCTCCAGAAACTTTGCCTTCGGACGATCAGGTCCAACTTTTCCATGGATGATTTGGGCGTCACGCTGAATCCACACATAGGTTCCGCCCAGGGGTGATTGCTCTTTCGGAATCTCTTCAGTGTTTAGGATCGCATCGTTCGGAATCTCTACGTAATCGCTGAGCTGAGGATCAAGATAGAGCCGTGTGTGATCCTCCTCTGACGAGTTACCCAGAAAACCACTCAATAACAGGATGTTGGGTGGCGCCTTGGGGTCCTTAACCAGCTTGGAGACCAAAGGCTCCTCTTTGTGCCTTGATTTTGGTTGCTCAGGCATAGGAATACCTCGCTTTCTTATCTGAAATTAGTTTTCGCTGGATAGGGTTAGCTAATAACTACACGTATCACGCATACAAGTCAAGCAAAAACTGCCGCGGGCCAGGCATCCTGCCGGAGCATGGGAAACATCCTCGGGCTTGCACTGAGTTGGGAGTAAGTACCGCCAGATGGGCGCTGCCTACCCCGAAGGTAGTTCCAACATGCCACTTCAGTTAAAATCTGCATCGGGGCCTTCGACAACACCGGGAAGAAATCTAGCCTACAAAATCAATTGCAATCACCTCGTGAAGGCCAACCGACGGAACTTCCAGCTCAATTGCATCATTCCCTTGCTGGTACGGGATCTCGAGCTTCCCAACCAGGAGTTGGACCTTCGCGATGCGCCGGGCGCTTGGGATGCGGACACGTACCTGCTGGCTTGGTACTGGAATAATTTCCCGCACTGGGCCCTTCATCATCATTGGATTGGTTAGATTCACCAGATGAATTGTCATAGAGTTCTTTTGCGTCCAGATTGATAGGTCAAGGACACCCGTGCCTGTTACGGAAACCGGCGCCGGCTCATTAGTGGCCCAAAGCACCGCATTTCGCAGCAACTTCCCATGATCCACATTCAACACATCCCAGAAGGTGCGGTCCACATCCCAAGGGAAATACACCACACGCCCACGGCCAATTTGACGGATGAATACCCCAGCCTCCTTAGCCTTGGCCGGCCGCGGGAAAACCTCTTCCATGGGAAGATCGGGGTACGTGGGGACGACAATAAGGGGAGAATACGGGCCTGCCACCGCCGGCTTCACGATCACTCTATTCACGCCATTAATGATTCGAGTGGCGTCTTCCAGCCCGCGCAAGATGGGATGGAACCGGCCGGTTGCCGGGTCCTTCTCTACGGTCAAGTAGGAGTTCAACATCGGTCCTTCCATCCGCCCAGCAAACGACGTACCGAATAGTGATGCAAGTTCAAATTCCTTCCTATGTACACCCCATTCGTCATAGAGCGACGTTTCATAGGTGGCGATCACACTGCCGCCCTTGCCCACAAATTCACGGATCTGATCGCACTGCTTCGTTGATAGCGCCGCAATGTTCGGCAGGATCAGTGTACGGAAGGGCCTCACGTGCTCAGAATCGAGCAACTCGTCATGGACCATCTCGAATGGAATCCGAGCCTCAACTAGCGCCTGGTAAAAGCCGAGGGCGGGATCTTCCACCTTGGCTCGCGCTTTCTCGCCTCCATAAAATATGGCGGTCTGTTGGGAATACACCATGGCAACCCGGGCGAGCGAGGCCTCGTTCCGCAGGTACCGCTCATTCTGGTAGTGCCAACCGTAGAGTTCTTCGACAACCGGAAGCCAGCGCCGGTCAATCGGTTTTGCATTGAATTTCACGAACCAGGGGCGGAAATTGTGCGCGATGCCGTCGGCAACCCACATCCGTATCTCGGCGCCGTTTTGAACCGAGTCCTTCCAGCGGTACTTCTCTTCGAGGCCAACACTGAAGATCCCGGCGATCGCCTTTCGCCCCAAGGTGGCGCGGTATTCCTTGGCGTTCTTACCGTTTGCCCATGGCGGCGTGACTCCACTGCGCCCTTGCCTGTCGGCGAACAATGTTGGCGCTATCTCGCCGATGGTTTTCATGTCGAGCCCGCTGAGAGCGCCCCCTCCGGCGTTGGCGATGTAGCTGGCGTCCGGATTGATGGCTTTAATCGCGGAATCCCAGACGCGCCACAGTTCGAAGAGCCGCTTCTCGCGCCATACGGCGTACTCGCGTCGAGATGGATTCTGCGGATCGTTGGTCCGTGGCAGATTCATTCCTGAGAACGCCCGGAAGTTCTCACTGCAGTGAATGCAGTAGCACATACCGGAGCCGGCCCAACGGTTCGTGAAGATTCCGTCGACGTGGTAGAGCGTCATGATCTCTTTCGTCACAGCAGTCATGAACTCGAAGTTATAGGGGCCGAGGGCGCAAGTAACCCAGAAGTCCGGATCAGACCAGTGACGCACCTTTCTGCCGTTCGCGCCGACCATGATCCAGTCCGGATGAGCATCGTAGACATCCTGATGACAAGCGTGAGCGTCCGTCCGGCCAATCACATTCATTCCCAGATCGCGGCAACCCTTTACCATGTCGCCGAAAGGGTCCTTATCCCCCAGCCATTTGCTTCGATAATGAAGAGGGATTTTGGTCGGATAGAATGCGACGCAGCCTCCCGCGCTGAGACATGCTCCATCCGCATGAATGCGGCGGAAGTAATCAAGCCAAAATGCGGGATCGTAATTCCCTGGATCGTCCTCTACAAAGGCGAGCTGCGCCCAGCGCATCGGGCGATCGTACCATCCTGTTTGCTCTGGCGTAACTACTCCCCTGGAGTCGCCATGACTGCTACTCGCAAGCAAGGCTCCGCTGGAGACCGTTTGCAGAAACTCGCGCCGGTTTATCGTCATCAAAGTCCCCTTAGTGGCTAAATTCCAACAACATTATGTTACTGATTGCCAGCAGGCGAAGCGCGGATCTGGATTTCGCAGGGATTAAAAGGCAGAAGGTCGCCCGCGATTGAACTCCTCGGATTTTCCCCGCGGAATGCTCAGTGTCTTCCACTCCTTGCCACATAGAACCTTGGCGAGAAAAACAATCTGGCCCACGTGTGACGCCACATGAGCGAGCGACCGCTGGGTAGCCTTGAGCGCCGAGTGCGCTTCGCCCCGGATATAAACAGTTTGCTCCAAGTCTTCGCCGGAAAGTGAGTCAAGCGCGGACAACAAACAATTCCAACCCGCCTCCCACGATCTCATGATCTCCGCCCGCGTCGCGGCGGGCGCCTCAAATTCCGAGTCGCGATAGCGATCCGGCTTCTCGCCGTCGCTTGTCAGGAAATCCGTCCAGCGCGAACGCAGGTTGCCACTGATGTGTTTAGCGATGATTGCGATGGAATTTGATTCGCTCTCGATCTGGCGGACCAAGTCCGCGTCTGCCACCTGCCCCATCGCCGCTTCGGCCATCTGCTTGTATTTCCAGAATAGCTCTCGCGTTTCTTCAAGATATGAGTTCAACATGACGTCCTCCTTATCAGGCATTCTACAACCTCTCCCTGGAGCGTATCGCTTGTTTCTATTGCCCGGCGATGGATGTTTCCGGCGATGCGATCGGACCCAATCAACGGGTCGCCCAAGCCGCTGAATCTCCAAACGAAGTTGTTTTCTCTGTTTTCAAGTAAAATACTCGTTTTGATTAATTCATTCTGGTTTCGGTAGCGAGGAGAGAAAGATGGGACATCCGAAAAATTCTCTGATCTTCAGTTTAGGATTCGTGGCAGCCCTTCTGATGCTGGCCCTTCCTCTTCCCGCCGCGGAGAGCACAGTTTGGCAGATTGGCGCGTTCGATCAATCATCGCATGAGCTCAATGACCGGGCGCCGGTTGGAAACCCCGATTACAACCCGGTCTTTACGGTGGGAACAAGCACCGCGAAGGATTGGCCGGGCCACCAACCCGGCTCGGAAAATAAAGCCGAGGGCTTGCGGCCGCATCCTTTCACCATCCAATTCAACCTCGCTTCGCGCCCCAAGGGCGCTTACCGGCTGACGATTTCCACGTTGCTTCGGAATCCTCGCGTGCCTCATCTCCAAGTTTCAATCAACGGCAAAACAGGCCATTATTACTTTCATCCCGAATTGAGCTATTACCCCGGAGATTCCGGCGTCGATTCCCCCATTTACGCGGCCGATCAAATTACGATTCGGTTGCCCACTTCCGCTCTGCGTGCGGGAGAAAACAAACTGGCGCTGACCGCGCTCGATAACCCACAAGATGGCCCCGGAGATTCATGGCTCACATATGACGCCCTCCGGCTCACCCAGGATGCAGGAGAAAAACCCTCCTCCGCTGCGGAAGCGGCCATCCGGCCTACGATTTTCTACGTCCAGAATGGGGAAGGATTGAAGGAAATCATGCGCGTCACCGTCACGCTGGCTAGCAAGGTCCGGCAGGGTAGCATGCGTCTAACGGTGGGGAAGCAAAGTTTTGAAGCGCGTCTCTCCAACACCCCGGACTTCGGCGAGCAACAGTTTACGTTCTCCGTTCCGGAATGGACCGGCGCGGCGCCGGCCGGACTTATGCTGAGGGTGAATGGCAAAACCTCCAGGAGGTCCGTTTCGCTCCAGCCCGAGCGCAAATGGACGCTCTATCTGGCGCCTCACGAGCATCTGGACGTGGGGTTCACGGATTATCGGGGCAAAGTCGCCGAGATCCATGATCGCAATGTGGACACCCTCCTTCATCTTCTGGTCGAGCATCCGGAAATGCGCTGGAGCATCGATGGGACGTGGATCGTGCAGCGATACCTTGCAAGCCGGAAGCCTTCCGCGCAGCAAGCGTTCTTCAATCTCGTCAGGGAGGGCAGGATCGGGGCGCCCGCACAATATGCCAACCTGCTTACCGGCTATGCAACCCTGGAGGAGATGATCCGCTCCACCTTTTATGGCTACTGGTTGCATCGTAAGGAAGGCATTCCGTTTAATTACGTCAACATCACGGATGTACCGAGCTACACATGGTCTTATCCCTCCATCCTGCACGCGCTCGGCATCCGCTACTTCGCCGCCGCCAGCAATAACGACCGCGCTCCCATCCTGATCTGGGGAAAATGGAACACGAAGTCCCCCTTCTGGTGGCAGGGACCGGACGGCAGCAGGGTTCTGATGTCCTACTCGCGGCAATACTTCCAATTGAGCTTCATGTGCCAGTTACCTGCCACCGTGCCGGCGTGCGAGGACGCGCTGCCCACATTCCTTGAAGCGTATGACCGGCCATCTTATAAACCGGATGCGGCGCTGATTTACGGCACCCAAGTGGAAAACACTGATCTGGTTTCCGGCGAGTCAGAATTTGTGAAGACTTGGAACGCAAAATACGCCTATCCCAAGTTTATTATCTCGACCTTTCCCGGTTACTTCCATTATATCGACTCGCATTTTGGTAATGAATTGCCCACCGTGGTGGGTGACGGCGGCCCTTACTGGGAGGACGGCATCGGTACCGACGCGCGTTACGCCGCCATCGACCGTATCGACCAGCAGCGCGCGCTTTCGGCTGAGAAGCTTTCTACCCTCGGCGCCTACGTCGAGGAAAATGTGGCGGGTGAACAGGACTTGATCCGGAAGATGTGGCAAAACCTCATTCTTTACTCCGAGCACACCTTCACATCCTGGGGCGGATACAGCCGGCCGAAGAGCGAGGAAACCCATCGCCAGCAATCCACGAAAGAGCAGTTCGTTGTGAACGCGCATCAGGAAATCGATTCCATCGTGGATCAAGCTATGAGCCAGCTCGCGGACCAGATTCACGTTCCCGCGTCCACTATCGTGGTGTTCAATCCCTTAAGCTGGACGCGCAGCAGCCTGGTGGAAACCGACTTGGATGACCACCTGGTCATCAAGGCATACCCTTCCATGCAAGCGGTTCCCTACGAAATTCTGCGGCACGGCAACGGGTACAATCACATTCGCTTCATGGCCCGGAATGTTCCAGCTATGGGCTACCAGTGCTACGCGATGGCGGAGGCCGCTGCGGGCAGTTCCAATGTGGCAGGCGAGACTTCTCTGCCTCTCAGTAACACGATTGAGAATACCTATTATCGCGTGGTGTTCGATCCTACTTCCGGAGCCATCGGCAGCATTTATGACAAACAACTCCGCAAGGAACTGGCAAACCAGTCCGGGCCCTACCGCCTGAACCAGTACCTTTATGTTTCAGGAGGCGAAGGCACGCAGATCGTCTATCTGAACAAATCTTTTCCGGTGGCGAAACTGACCATCACACCCTCCAGCTCGGGCCGCGTGACCAGCATTCGCAAGACTTCCTACGGCACGATCATGACCTATGAAACCAGCGGCCTGGATGCGCCGCGAATTACCACCGATGTGATTCTGTTCGACCAACAGAAGAAAATCGAATTCGTGGATCACCTTCAGAAGCAGCCGGTGACGCGCAAGGAGGCCATTTATTTTGCGTTTCCCTTCGCGCTCACTCACCCGGATTTTAAGTATGAAATTCAAAACGGCTGGGTCGACCCTGCGCATGACATCCTGAAGGGCGGCAGCCTGGATTGGTTTACGGTTCAACATTGGGTGCGTCTAAGCGGCCCGGAATTTTCCGTGGGGCTTGTCCCGGTGAATGCGCCACTCGTAAGCCTTGGGGACATCAATCGCGGCACGTGGCCCCAGAAGTTCAATCCCAAGAGCGCCACGGTGTACTCCTACGTGATGAATAATTACTGGCATACGAACTACTTCAGGGTTCAGGGTGGGGAGTACACTTTCCGCTACGTCCTCACCAGCGGACAGGATATTTCCCCACTGTCTCTGGCGCGCTTGGGACGCGCATCCATGACGCCGATGGAGCTGCGCCAGGTGATTTCGAACGACAAGAATGAAGACCCTGCGCGTCCGCTTTCAGCCGCTCCAGAGAGCTTCATGGCCGTGAGCTCTCCGAACGTGGTCGTGGAAGATTGGAAAGCTGCGGAAGACGGCAACGGCACAGTCGTCCGGCTGCTTGAAGTGGGCGGCCAATCTACCACCGCGCGTCTGACGTTTCCGCTCTTCCACTTGCGCCAGGTCTGGCAAACAAACGCCGTCGAGCAGAACCAGTCGCAGTTGAGTGCGGAAGGAAATTCCGTCGAAGTTCCGGTGAAGGCGCATCAGATCGTGACGTTAAGGGTGGTTGGAACAGAATAAAGCAACCCTACGTTGTAGCAGGTTGCTGCGCCTGCCTCGCGCCATCTCGGAAAGGAATGAAAAAGGGAAATCGGACTCGGCTTTTACCGCCATATGCTGACCCCGGATAAGTTCCGGTTTGCCAAACAGGCTGGAGCCACTCGTATTGTTGCCCACCTTTTCGCCTCCCTATGGCCAAATCGAGCTTCCGCTCGCCGTGCTCCTTCTCAAGATCCAGAAAGGCACACGTGTACAAATCTTCTACCACCAGCTTCGCCTGGGCACGCAGAGTCCGCGATGGCTACGGCCAGGCACAATAAGGACGCTGCGCTTGAATTTGTGTGGTATAGTGGTCCAGTTTTAATGCGCCGCTTCCGCCCATCCTGCCATGCACAGGCGGCATGAAACGCGCGCGGAATTGACGGGCTGCTGGCGCGAACGCGGCGGCTCTGAATTTGAGGAACTTGTGCCTCAGTTGATCGATTTTGAGAAGCAACATGATACCGCAGACTCCTGCTTCCCTCCCCTCGGCCCGGCGCTAAAAGTCCTAATGGTTTGGCCTGTGATCCCTTCCTCATTCTGGGGCTTCCAGGGCATGATGAACCTGCTGCCTGAGAAGACCACGATGCCCCCGCTCGGCTTGATTACCGTAGCCGCTCTATGCCCGGAGGATTGGACCATACGGCTGATCGATCAAGCGTTCGATGAACTTCACGACTCCGACATTTTGTGGGCTGATCTCGTGATGGTCAGCGGGATGCACGTTCAAGAGCATGGTGTGATGGAAACGCTGACCCGCGCCCGCCGGCTTGGCAAGCGGGCGATGGTGGGGGGGCCTTACGCCAGCAGCGAGCCGGACGTCCTGCTGAAATATGCGGATCATGTCGTGGTGGGCGAGCCGGATGAGGTTTTTCCCAAAATCGCCCACGATCTCGAAAACGGCACGGCGCGCCGTCTGTATCAGATCGATCAGAAGCCGGACGTGAGCAAGACGCCGGCCCCACGGTTCGAGCTGCTGAAAATGGAAAACTACGCCGTGATGCCTGTGCAGTTCTCGCGCGGCTGCCCGTTCCAATGTGAATTCTGCGACATCATCACCATCTACGGAAGAAAGCCGCGCGCCAAGCGGCCGAGCCAGTTGATCGCGGAGCTTGAATCGCTGCTGACCCTTGGCTGGAAGAAGCAGGTTTTTATCGTAGACGATAATTTCATCGGAAATCACAAACTTGCGCTTGAGCTGGCGTTGAGTTTGGAAGCGTGGCAGAAATCTCGAAATTACCCGCTGTTCTTTTACACGGAGGCTTCGATTGATCTCGGGCAGAGGCCGGAGCTGATCGAAGCGATGGTCAGAGCCAATTTCTTTTATGTCTTCGTCGGGATTGAAAGCCCTTCCAAGGAGGCGCTCGCGGAGGCGAAGAAGTTCCAGAATATGCGGCGCGACCCGCTGGAGAGCATCCTTTTAATCCAAAGCAAGGGGCTTTGGGTGACAGCGGGTTTCATCATGGGTTTCGATTCCGATACGGAGGATATCTTCGAGCAGCAACGCGAATTCATCGAACGCGCGGCCATCCCCTGGGCCATGGCCGGGTTCTTGCAGGCGCCTCCCACCACTCCGCTCTACACCCGGATGCTCAAGGAGGGACGGCTGCTAAAGGACAGCCCCTCAAACGACAATTTCGACGTTCCTAACTTTAAAACGCGCCTTCCCCTCCCCGTCCTGATTGAGGGTTTCCGCGAAACGCTCGTCGCGCTCTACTCTCCCTCGGCGTTTTACAACCGGGCTTACCGGTCGCTGCTGCAATGGGAAATCAGCAAACAGCAAAAGGTGACGCAATATCCGTTCCTGCTAAGCCTTGGAATTGTGCTGCGCTCGATTATTTGCCAAGGCGTCCTTTCTTCATACAGAAGAGCGTACTGGAAGTTCCTGGCGCAGCTCGTCGGCCGCTGGTCGCTGCACCCGGCAAAGCTGTGGATGGGATATACAATTCTGCTTTCAGGACATCACTTTATCCGCTACGCAAAAAACCTGGCTGTCTCCCTGGAATCCACGTTGGATAAACTTCGGATGGACGAGGCGGCGCGGGCTGTCTCGGCGCAAGATCATGGCTAATATTCATTCAATGCCCGGCAAAAATGAAAAAAGCCACCACATCTTACGCGAGCGCCGCTTCACAGTTTTACCCTTTCTCAATCGCATCGCCCTGTCGCATGTGGTTTACAAACGCCCCGGTTTAGTGATTTGATGGTTGTCCGTGCCTGATGCGGTTTGACCGGCGCGACGGGCCGCCGCCAGATCCAGGCCGCCAGCGCGGCCGTAAGGCTGTGCGCTCTTGTGGGGGGCGGCTCGATGATTCAATATGCGGGAGACTGCTGTGACGTGGACTAAAGACAAAGCTCTTGAAAAAATCCGCTCTGCCGGGCTTGTGCCGATCGTCCGGGCGCCATCGGCCGATGACGCATCCCTTGCTGCAGAAGCCATTCTCCGCGCCAACATCGGAATTGCGGAGATCACGATGACGGTGCCCAACGCTATCCGCGTGATGGAAAGCGTGGCCGCAAAACACGGCGGTGAGGTTCTGCTCGGTGCCGGTACGGTTCTAGATCCCGAAACGTGCCGCGCCGCAATCCTGGCGGGCGCTGAGTTCATCGTGACACCTGCCCTTGATGTTCGCGTGATTGAAATGGCCCGGCGCTACAGCAAGCCGTGCCTCTCGGGCGCGCTGACTCCCACTGAGGTAATTGCCACCTGGCAAGCGGGCGCGGACATGGTCAAAATATTCCCCTGCGGTCCCATAGGTGGACCGAAATACCTCAAAGCTTTGAGAGGTCCTCTGCCGCAAATTGATTTCATTCCGACCGGCGGTGTCACCCTGGAAACGGTCCCGGATTATATCAAGGCTGGCGCCGCCGCGGTGGCCGTAGGAAGCGAACTGCTTGACTTGAAGGCGCTGCGCGAGGGAAAGCTTGAGGTGATTACGGAGTTGGCGAAGAAATTTCAAGACGCGGTCCGCTTGGGAAGGCAAGAGCGGCGAGCATGAAAGAACCAACAGCCCCACGAAGGCGCGAAGGCGCAAATAAAACGTAAAGAATTTGATTCTTCTTATTACCGGAGGCACCGATGCAAACTTCCAAATTGGGAAGATTCTTTCGCGGCGTCATGCTGGTGATGTTCACTCTGGTGGCGGCTTTGGCCGCAGCGCAGACGCCGATGCCCGAGCTTACGCATAATGGCTCGAAATATCAGTTATTGGTGGACGGCCAGCCCTATCTGATGCTCAGCGGGCAGGCCCATAATTCGAGCGCCTCAAATCCGGAAGATCTTAAGCCGGTTTGGGACTCGATGGCGGCCATGCACGCGAACACGGTGGAAATACCCATTTACTGGGAGCTCATCGAGCCGCAACCGGGCCAGTTCGACTTCCACACCATTGACGATATTATCCAGGGCGCGCGCAGCCACAATCTGCGCGTTGTACTGCTCTGGTTTGGCACTTGGAAAAACGGCAACATGAGTTACACGCCAACCTGGATTAAAGAGAACCAGACGAAATACTTCCGCGCGCGCGACGAGATGGGCCAGCCGATCGGCGTCCTCTCGCCATTTTGCACGGCCGCCCGTGAAGCCGACGCCACCGCCTTCGTCGCGGTCATGCGGCATATTAAAAGCGTGGATTCCTCCGAACACACGGTCATCATGATGCAGGTGGAAAACGAAACCGGGCTGTACGGGACAGACCGCGACTACTCGCCCGCGGCAAACAGCGCGTATCAATCGAGCGTGCCTTCGAAGTTGATGACCTACCTTGAGGCTCATCGCGGCCATCTGATGCCGGCGCTCGAATTGGCCTGGGCAGCAAGTAATGACCGCCAGAGTGGAACCTGGCATGAAGTTTTTGGTGATCTCGCGCCCGAAGCCTTCAGCGCCTGGTACGTATCCAGCTATGTAGATGCCGTCGCTGCCGCCGGCAAGCAGGAATATCCGCTGCCCATGTACTGCAACAACTGGCTGGCGGGCCAAGGCGTGGCGCGCGCCGGGGACTGGCCAAGCGGAGGGCCTACGATTCACGTGCTTGACGTGTGGAAGGCGGCGGCTCCGCATATTGATATTCTCTCACCGGACATCTACGCCCCTGAATGGTTGGAAACCGCCGCGGCCTTTCACCGTCCCGACAATCCTCTTTTCGTTCCTGAAACCGCGTTTGTTCCCTCGTATGCCGCATACGCTTATGCGGATTTTGCGGAGTTTAACGGCCTCGGCTTCTCTCCGTTTGGTATCGACAACGGCGTGGAGAATGGAAAGCTGAGCCCAAGCGGCGCGGCGCTTGCCGAGTGCTATCAGGTGCTTCAACCGCTGCTTCCTTTGATTGAAAAGTACCAATACACCGGCAAGCTGTTTTCCGCCGTGCAAGGCGTGGACAACGCCGACACCGTTTATCTCGGCCACGAGCTGGCGGCCATCGTCTCTTATGCTCCACTCTATCGATTCGGACCTCCCGCGCCGGCCGCAACCGGACGCATGGCCCCGAGGGCGGGTGGCATCATCATAGAACTTGCGCCGGATGATTACATCGTCGCTGGTTCGGGATTCCGTCTTGATTTCAGGAATCTCACTGGGCCGGAGCGCGGTCCAGAATTCCTATCCATTGAGCAAGGGACCTTCCACGGAACGGAATGGGCGCCCGAGCGGCGTTTGAATGGAGATGAGCAGCACGTGAGCCTATTCCGTAGACCCGGTATTCTGCGCGTCAAGCTATTGAAGTAGCGGACCGCCGCGACCGCGACCAGCCACTCCTTCGGACGCCCGGCAATCGGGAAAAACCATGAAGGCAGCGTTAATCACAGGCATCCGCCAGCTTGAGATTGGGGAGCTGCCGGAACCGCAGCTTACCGGCTCGCGCGACGTCCTGCTGCGCGTTGACGCGGTTGGCGTCTGTGGCTCAGATATCCATTACTATACGCAGGGCGGCATCGGCGCCCAGAAGGTGATTTACCCGGAAACAATCGGCCACGAGTGCTCTGGAACGGTGGTTCGCGTAGGAACTGAAGTCACGCGGCTGAGGGTTGGCGCGCGTGTGGCGGTCGATCCCTTAATGCCATGCGGCCAGTGCGACCAATGTTTGGGCGGCCGGGAGCATACGTGCCGCAATCAGAGGTTCCTCGGGTGCCCTGGGCAAGCACCTGGGGCGCTTTCGGAGTTCCTTCTCGTACCCGAACGGTGCTGCTACCCGGTACCAGACTCAATGAGTATGGCGCAGGCGGCGATGGTTGAGCCGTTTTCAATTGGTCTTTACGCCGCGCGCATGGCAGGAATTAAGGCCGGAATTAAGGATGGAGCGAAGGTTGCCATTCTTGGCGCGGGTCCGATTGGACTCTGCGTACTCCTGGCCTGCCTTGCGGAGGCGCGGAGCGCGGTTTACGTCACCGACCTCCTCGATGCGCGGCTCAGCATGGCGATGAAGCTCGGGGCTGTGTGGACTGGCAATCCGCGCCAATCTGACGTGGTGGCGGGCATCGGAAAGGCGGAGCCGCTGGGTGTGGATTTCGCTTTCGAATGCGCAGGCGAGCAGGAAACACTCGACCAGGCGGTTGAGACGCTTAAGCCCGGCGGAACGGTTTTGATTGTGGGCATCCCTGAAACTGAGCGCGTCAGTTTTATGATCCATGATCTCCGCCGCAAGGAGATCAGCGTTTTGAACGTTCGCCGCCAGAATAAGTGTACGGCGGCCGCAATCGAGCTTATTGCGAGCGGTAGGGTTAACGTGGACTCGCTCGTCACCCACCGCTTTCCTCTGCGGTCGGCGAAGACAGCCTTCGACCTGGTATCGGGCTATGACGGCGGCGTGGTGAAAGCCCTGGTGGATGTCTCCACCAGGGTTTGAATCTTGCTATGAAACATCCGTTAATAAGGATTACATATTATAGTGACACCAAAATGCTGTAGCGGCGGTCTGCGACCGCCGGTTTTTCGGCGCTCAGAGAGCGC